>JAHQXB010000127.1 GCA_029856435.1 Candidatus Jordarchaeia archaeon | reverse complement strand
GGGCCTTCCGGGCGAAACAAAGGAAACCATAAGGGAGTCCCTGGAGTTCGGCAAATCCTTGGGCAACTGGTACGGCTTCCACGTGCTCTCCCCCTATCCGGGTACGGAGGTTAGGGAGAGGGCAAACGAGTTGGGGTTGAAGATTCTGCATAATGATTGGTTTAGGTATGATGCCAACCAGGCGGTTTCGGAAACAAAAGATGTAAGCGCCGATTACATAAACAAGGTGATCAGGGAGTTCAAGGATTCCATAGAGGCTGCCGTAGAGAGGAAAGAGGAACTTAAAAAGCAGGGACTGCTTAGTAAGAGAGACGAGGAGGAAATCGAGCTCAGGAAGAGAAGATTGGTAGCTTGGCAGATACTTAAAAACGATTACATAGAGAGACACGGTAAACTTTCAGAGGACGGAGATCCAATTGGTCTTCTTACAGAGAAACTATATGCCATTAAAACTGTTTCCTCAATTCTGGGAAAAGACCAACTCGCAGAAGAAATAAGGAAAATGCTTGAGGAAGGTATTTTAAACTACACGCGAGACAACGGTCTGGTGACTTGGTTCTGGACTAACATAGGTAGCTAGGAAAATTGTTTAAAAGCGAAGTTAAGCTTGAATATGTGCCAAGTTCTGGACTAACATAGGTAGCTAGGAAAAGCTCCAAACAGGACTAGGACAAAATCTAAAGTAGCCGTGGTCTCCTCGGTCTTGGAAATTGTAATTTGTTTGAGAGATTTGGAATATTTACGTAAAATTTAAGTACTTAATTGTTATGTTTTGCGTTAAAACTATTCCCCCTTAAAGGTTGTGGCGGTTGAGTGATATGAGAACCTTGTTGATTAATGCTCCCTATCCTTTCTCAGAGTGCCCGACTCTGCCTCTGGGACTAACCTACTTGGCTGCAGTACTTGAGAAGAACGGTTACGAGGTCCAAATTCTGGATATGGTTATTTCGAGATTTTCCTTAAAGAAGATTAAGGAGAAAATCTTGGAGTTTAAGCCAGACATCTGTGGGGCGGGGCCAGTCACCATGAATTATCCCACAGCGCTACGGGCCCTTAAGGTCTGTAAGGAAATGGGTTGTATGACTGTAATAGGTGGGTGCCACGTTACTTTTTGGGATGAGGAATGTTTGACAGAGGCGCCCTACATCGATGTTGTGGTTAGGAGGGAAGGAGAATACACTTTGCTGGATTTGGTTAAGGGTAGGGACTTCAAAGACATCTTGGGCATAACTTACAGAGAAGATGGGCAAATTGTAGTTAATCCAGACCGGCCTTTCATTCAGAATCTGGATGAGTTGCCTTTTCCAGCGCGTCACCTTCTCCCATTGGCGAAGTACCACGCCTACAAAACTGGGGCCAGCATGATTACAGCGCGTGGCTGTCCTTACCACTGTATCTTCTGTGTTGGACACAAAATGGTTGGTTCTAAAGTTCGCTACCGGAACCCCAAACTGGTTGTAGATGAAATCGAGGAAATCCTTAGTTTGGGATTCAAGGACATATGTATAGAGGACGACCAGCTGACCATGAATCACAAACATGTCTTCGCCATCTGTGATGAGATTATCAGTAGAGGGTTAAAGTTTAATTGGGCCGCGTTCTCCAGATGTGACACTGTTACACCTGAACTTGTGAAGAAGATGAGGGAGGCTGGGTGCTACTATTTCTGCTACGGTGTTGAGAGTGGGAACCAGAGGATTCTTGATTTAGCCAGAAAAAGGCAGACTCGGGAAAAAATAGTGAGAGGAGTAAGAATCGCCAAAGAAAATGGAATAAATGTCCTCGCCTCATTCATAATGGGTCTTCCCGGAGAAACTCCCCAAACCATGAAGGAATCGCTGGAGTTCGGCGCATCACTGAACACATCCTACGGGTATCACATTCTTTCCCCCTTCCCAGGAACAGAGGTTAGAGAGAAGGCCAAAGAGTTTGGAATAAGAATACTCCACAATAACTGGCTTAGATACGACGCCAACCAGGCAGTCACAGAGAGTGACGAGGTGCCCAAAGAACTCCTAAACGGGGTGGTGGGCAAATTCAACGCCGCCATAGAGGAATGCATAAGAGACACTGAAAGGCAAGTGGAACAAGGCACAGCTACGCCCGAGATGGTGGCGGAAATCAACCTTAGAAGACGACGCAAACTTGCCTGGCTGCTTCTGAAAAATGACCGCATAGAGAGACACGGGATAACTGAAAACAATGGGGAGGAGCCAGTAAAACTCCTAGCAGACAAGATGCACTCCTTCGAATCCATATCCCGAATTCTTAAAAGAGACCAGGTGGAAACAGTGCTAAGACAGTTCATAAAAGAAGGCTTACTGGAATACAAGGCTGACGACAACAAAATACAGTGGAACTGGGTGGACATAGCGGCAAAAGTAAGAAAAAAACAAATCCCAGAAATACAAAAATTGAAGACTTGAAGGATAACAAAAATTATTCTGCTCTTAAATTTTCATTTTTTTCGCGATTTTTTCTTGTTCTTGTTTATTTCAATCTTGGGCGATGTAGTAGAGTGAGGGGTCGTCCTTTTTCTCTTCTTCGCTTCTGAAAAGTCTGGGTATTGCGGGGTCAAAATCGTTTTCCATGAAGTAGGGTACATACTTCTTCATTGTTCTTTCTGTGAGGTTCCAGTTTATTTGGTCTGTGATTCCTACGAAGTTGGTGTATCGAGCATATCCGTAGCAGTAGGCAAACGCTCCTGCGAGTAGGCGTTGTCTTTTGTCCCATTCAGAGAACCTCATATATAGTTCCGCTTGGGCGCTCTGGGCAAACTCGTTAAATGCCTCTAATATGTCCAAGTCTAAAGGCTCCACTTTTTCTCCCTTTCGTGTGAATAGGGCTACTCCCGTAATTTTCTCCGTGTAATCAACTGGTTCTGTAGTCATGGTTGAAAAATCGTCAAATTTGGCCTTTACACCCTTTAATCGGTAGGCGCAGGCGATGTTGCTGTGGGGCGCTTTGGCTTCTGTTGCTGACCAGGGGAAATGTGGTTTTCCTCCATCGTAGATGTGTAATATTTCGCTGAAGACCAAGATTTCGTTTCTGCCTATTTTGTAGGGTCCGTGGTCACAGAGTTTGGCTCTTGCCTCGCACTCGTCTAAAAAGGCGTAGACCTCCAAGTTAGTCATGACCCTTTTTATCCTAGCTGCCTCCTCGGGTGTTATGTCTATGATTTGTTCTTTTACCCAATCTATGTCGGTTTGGTTCAGGGCTAAGTTCTCCCAGTTGGAATCATAAACTGTTAGTTTTCCTCCCGGAAAATATGAGGATGCTAATCTTTTCCAAAAGTCGAGTATGAAGGCGGTCTGCTCCCTCTTCTCCCTAGGCTCCGATTTGGGGTCTCCCTTGTTGGCGAAAATCTCTCCCATTCTGCCACACATGTAATAGAGTGGAATGTAAAATATGGTCATGGCGTGTAGTTCTGAGAGTATTTTTCTGCTCTCCCTACCCATTTTTTCTGGAGTGGTCTTCTCCGACACCTTCTTTAATATGTTGAAGAGCATGTCATAACTGTTATAAAAAGAGACGCATATGTAGGCGGTTACTGGGAAGAGTTGGGACTCCAGTAGGCCTCTGCTTGTAACTTGGTAATCCACGACTCTTGAAATGTGGGGTATGAGCTTGTTGGCTTCTGCAATGCTCATCGTGAATCACCTTCCACTTTTTTCAATTTTTATTGTGTTTTGTCGGCTCCTCAAAATTATTTTTAAAAATTTGCACTTTTGGCTCCTGTTTTATTCTTCTAAAATGTATAGTTCGCCTTTGGAGCCTCCGAGGGCGACGATTTTTGCCTTTTTTCCGTTTAATTCGCCGTTGTACCGAATTTCTGTTCCCATTAGTCCCGGTATGCCGAATTCTCTTGTAACTATGGCTAAATGTGCCCCTAGGCCTCCAGATAGGCACACTACTCCGGATATGTGTGAAAGTACTGGTGCTAGGGTGGTGGTTCCTGCGTCTTGGACTACTGGTATTTTTCCTTGCGGGCCTGATTTGAGGAGGGAAACCACATCCTGAACCGTTTTTATTACTACCAATTGGCCCTCGGCATTCTTTTCGCAGGTTATCATTCCTTCGGCAACCTTTTTGTAGCTCATAATTATCCCTCGTAATACTACCTTAAAGAGAAATATATTCTTATAAATTAATTGGAAGAATTTATAGCTTTAACTGAATTTTTTGTTGCAGTTGGACAGATTTCGTGGGTTTTTTCGCTTTTAAACCTTGGTGGTTATTAGGTATTCTGAGATGCCGTAGCCTTTTTCCTGTTCTCCCCATACTAGGAATTCTGAAAAGTTTTCATAAATATCTGTGCAAACTCCCTCTTTATATTGGCGTGGCGGATAAACTATTCCATACACTTTTTTTGAAATAATTGTTCTCGACACTCCCTTCTCATCTTTGGCGGTGTAGGTGGACGAGCTAGGTGTTTTTCCATCTTTCTCGTATTTGGTTTCAATTTTGGCGTCCACTACCTCAATGTTGCCTTTACTGTTTGATACGAAGCCGCTGATTTCAGTTTTTTTGCCGATGGTTAATCTTATTATGTTTATGGCGTAGTCATCGAATTGGGCTTGCATCCAGTCCCACTTTGTAATTTTCGAGTAGTCTCTCAAGCCCCAAGAATGGTCACGGTGGCCGTAGCTGTCAACCTTTATGGTGGCTCCATCAGGAAATCTTATTACTCCCTTTACTTTGCAGCTTTGCTCATAATGCTCTTGCTCAAGGACATCCTTTACGTAGGATTTTTGGGAGTCGAACCTAAATACGGGGAATCTACCGAGAAACGTGAAGTCCATGTTCACCTTTTCTGTTTCTAGGAAAACGTTCCATCTTTTTTGTGGCTTAACCAAGTCGAAGGTCAACTTTCCATCGCTTATACTTTTCAGTTTGCCGCTCACCCCTGTGGAGTTCATATAACCGTCAACCTTTCCATCAACTACATATGTTGCAAGGAAGTCTGTTCGTCCATTGTTGGGATAGGTGGATATGTAGAAAACCCCGCAGACCCGGCTTTTAGGATCCATATATGTAAAGTACCAGGACTCTTTCCAATCACTTCTTGGGGGATAATCATGGGGATACTCTTCCCAGTCTTCAATGGTTCTCCCTAAACTCATTTTTCCACCATCCAGTAGAATGTGGGATCCTTTGCCCACTCCTCCTTGGGTCTGAAGATTCTTGCCCATGAGGGATGCATAATTTTCCACTCATTCATAACTTTGGGAAGCCATTTTTCCCTTGTTTCTTCACTTATGCCAAATTTGAACTTGTTTGTTATTCCCGCCAAGTCTGTGAACACGAAGAGGTAGGTTGTAAAAACTTGGGCCCCTGAGAGAATTTTCATTTCTTCTGGCCACTCCGCAAATTTTAGGTAAAGCTCGCTTTGCGCATCTGTTGCAAACTGGTTCAGTGGATCAAGTATGTCCAACCCCACAGGCTCTACTTTTTCGCCCCTACGGGTAAAAATTGCCACCTTACGAATGTTGTTGGTGTAATCTTGGGGTTTAATGAACATCGTTCCATAATCCGTAAACTCTGCAGATTCAATGCCCTTAAGAGTTAGAGCAAAACAAACATTGGGCAACGGAGATTTAGCATCCAAGTCGCCCCATTCAAATTTGAGGTTAGTTCCATCCCAAAGCGGTGAAAACTCCCTGAATATCAATATTTCATCCTCGCCTATCCTGTAAGGACCCATTTCGTGGATTGAAGCCCTACACTCGCAATAGTAGAGGAAAGCGGTTAACTGCAGTTGAGCCATAACTCTCTTCAACTTGGAAACCCTTTCCCTGTCCAGCTCCATAAGATTCTCTTTAACAAATTTGAGTGTGGAGCCCGGAAGCACGTTTATTCTGAACTGGTTATCATCTGCAAACAGGTGTCCATCAAAGTATGCGCTGGCCATCCTTTGCCAGAAATCAAGCATGAAGTTGACCTCCTTCTTTCTCTCCTCAGGCTCGTTTTCCGGTCCTCCCAGCTCCCATAATGTCTGCATCCTTCCTATCATGTATAGTCCTATAAAAGCCCACATACCCAGAGTGTTGGGCACCATTGCAAGCGTCTTGCTTCTCCTACCTATTTCGGCGGGGTCAATGTGCTTGGCTAACTCCCTCATAATACTATACTGGTAACCATTGTAGAGCTGGAAACAGGCTAGACAGTTATAGGCAGTAACGTTAAACAACTGTGACTCTACAAGTGTCCTTTCCGAGAGAAGTCTGGTGGACACATCACTAACTCTACTTATTAGCTGATTAACTCTATCAATGTTAAGATCACCCAGCAATAGAAAACCCTCCAAATATAATTTAATTTTTTAATTATTTGTCTCCTCACTTATAAATTAATTGGGTTAAAGGAACCGTTCCGACCCAGCGTTAACCTAGGTAACTTTGGATCCCCCCTTAAGTTTTATGGGGAGGCTTTTTCCCGGGAACTATTGAGGCAGGCACATCTCTCCTGCCTTCGGTGGGGGGATGTTCCCAATTGCGGCCCTGCCCCTTTGAACCTTTTCAAACTTCCCGCATTCCGGGCTTTGGCTGGAATCGGCTGCTCGACACATGTGTATGTATGGTTGTTTTTAAACCCATTTTTCGGGGATTTGGGAATCCTTTGGTGGGGTTGTGGAGCTTCTCATCAAGACACTTCCCGCTTTTGGGAGAATGTGGATGCCGAATCGGTATAAACGCCGAAGCATCTCCAAACCATTTTGAAAAAAGCAAATCGCCAAAATAGCTTAGCAGAATCTGCAAAATATCGGTTTAAAGAATAGTAGATTTAATGGTTTTTCTTTAACGTTAACTGTTGGAAGTTAACAAGCTTTATTCTAATTAGCAGTTTTAACACCCCAAAACTACAACTATCCAAGGGACTGTTGTTTTTCCATTCAGGGCTATTTTGGGCAAAACTTAAGTACTAGTATTTATGGTTGTACCACTCATGTCAACCAGAACACTTCTGATAAATACTCCATATCCATTCACTGAGTGTCCCACAATTCCCCTGGGGTTGACTTACTTGGCGGCGGTTCTTGAAGACAGGGGTTTTGAGGTTGATATACTGGATATGGTGGTCTACAAATTTTCCAGAGAAAAGATTATTGAAAAAATTAGGCAGTACAAGCCGGACATTGTGGGAGCTGGCTCCGTTACTATGAATTATCCACATGCTAAACGCATACTTCAAATAGCAAAGAGTGAAGGGGCAACCACAATCATCGGAGGTCCACATGCCACATTTGCGGACAAGGAAGTTCTAAGCGAAGCACCCTGGATTGACATAGTAGTGAGAAGAGAGGGTGAGTACACACTACTGGACATCGTTAAGGGCAGAGACCTAAAAGACGTTAAGGGTATAACTTATAGAGAGGATGGAGAAATCATCCGAAACCCAGACCGCGAATTACTAATGAATCTGGATGAGCTACCATTCCCCGCCAGACACTTGATACCCTTATCCAAATACATTGCCTACAAAACCGGTTGCAGTATGGTGACCGGTAGGGGTTGTCCCAACAGGTGCATTTTTTGCGTGGGGCCCAAGATGACCAGTAGAAAAATGAGGTTCCGCAACCCCAAACTCTGCGTGGATGAGATGGAGGAAATTCTTGATTATGGTTTTGATGAAATAATTGTGGAGGACGACACCTTCACCATAAACAAAAAACACGTCTTCAGCATATGTGACGAAATTATTAGTCGAGGGCTAAAATTTAAGTGGAGTGCCAACGCCCGCGTAAACACAGTAACCAAAGATATGCTTGAAAAAATGTACGAAGCGGGATGCATATTCATCCAGTTCGGCGTGGAGAGTGGAAACCCCCAAATTTTGAAAACGTGCAAAAAGGGAATAACACTGGAGCAAGTACGAAAAGCCACCCAAATCGCCAAAGAGGTTGGTATAGGAGTCCTCTCCTCCTTCATAATAGGATTGCCCGGAGAAACAAAAGAAACCATAAAGGAAACAATGGAGTTCGCCGAGAGTCTGGGAACCTATTACGGTTACCACGTTTTGGCTCCCTTTCCCGGAACAGAGGTCAGAGAAAGAGCAGACGAACTGGGAGTAAAAATCCTTACAGACAACTGGTTAAGGTACGACGCCAACCGCGCAGTAACTGAAACAGAAGGAGTCTCAGCAGAATACATGAACAAAATTGTGAGGGACTTCTACAAGGGAGTAACCAAATACGTAAAAAACCAAGTGAAAGCCGAAGAGGCTGGAACAGCCAGCGAAGCCGACCTAAAAGACGTAGCAATCAGAAGAAGAAGATCCCTAGCCTGGCACCTGCTCAAAAACGATTTAATAGAAACACACGGCAAATTTAAAGACGAAGCACAGGATCCTGTGAAAAAGCTCGCAGACAACCTATACAGTTACCGGGGAATCAAAAACAATTTCACCAAACAATACATAGACAGAGAGATTGCCCAAATGGTTAAAGAAAACCTTCTCACCTACAAAAACGAGAACGGAACCATTGTGTGGCAGTGGAAAATGCCAGAAAAGCCCATAAGAACAAAAACAATAGAATAGTAAACTATTCTCACAAAAAACCACGCCCTAAAATAAATTCGAAAGGTTAATATTCACGCCCAGAATCACTATATGTTAGAACATGTCTATTTTTTAGACCACGGGGAAAAAATATGGCTAGCAATGGGCTACGCCACGTAGTGGAAAAATTATCCAGCAAAGATAGGAAGATACGCGAAAGGGCGGCCGAAACTCTGGGAAGATATGCTGAAGGCGAAATAGTCGATGAGTACGCATTAGAACCACTAATAAAACTCTTGGAGGATAAACACCACAGGGTTAGGAGAACCGCGGCTTACGCTCTTGGAAGATACGCGGAGCAAGGACTAGTAAAAGAATCAGCTCTAGACAAGCTTGTGACGTTAATGCAGGATAAAAATGTCAGCGTCCGCCAAAACGCCACCTTCGCCCTCCTAATGTACTCCTATCAAAACTTTATGGACAAGAGAGCCCTACAATTCCTGATAAAAATGCTTGAGGAATCCGACTATCTAGCCAGCGGAGAAGCCGCATACACCCTAGCCAAATATGCCGAAAAAGGACTGGTGGACGAATCAGCCCTCAAACCCCTAACCAAACTCCTAGAGTCCAAAGACCAACTCGCCCGAGCCAACGCAGCCTACGCCCTAGCAAAATACGCAGAAAGGGGAATAGTAAACCCCCAAGCAGTAAAAATACTGGTCAAACTTTTAGAAGACAAAGACTACCGTGTCCGAGAAAACACCACCATGGCCATAAACGAATACCTGAAAAACGGAATCACAATAAAATAATTAGAAAAACCTCAAAGCCACGTAACTATTCCCCCATCATAAACCCCAAGAGCCCTACAACTACGCTCCCCACCAAGAGATATGCTTCTCCCCGAAGACTGAATAGAAGAGACTTCAAAAATCAAAACTTGCCATAGAATAGAAGTCGGGTTGGAACACCCCACATAACCAAAAAAACACAATACCCTTAAACAGATATCCGCTACAGTTTGAGCAGTGCCTAGTCTGAAACCTTTTTTCCCTGAGAACTTCTCTCCCCCTTCTTAGAAGAGTTGAGTTACACCCATTTTTGGGCTAATCTAGCTACCTTCCTACCTCCCATCTCTGCTATAGAGTTTCTCATTAATTTTTTCCTAAACCTATCCTTGACCGGGGTTATTTAAGGCTTCTTTCACCAAAAAAAGGCGGAAAAAACCATATTTTCTGGAAGCGAAAAGGAAAAAATTTAGTTGGAAAGTCTATATCCTATACACAAATATGCTAAAAAACGGTGAGAATTGCCTATTCTGACCCAGCGCTAACCTTGCGTAGCTTTGGGTCTTCCTTTCCCGGGTTTCATGGCCATGCGTTACCCGCAATTGCTGTGGGCAATTTTTCCCTCTTTTTTATTATACATGTGATATTTTTTTATCGTGGCAATGGGAAAATATGCGGATCTTGCATAAAATCAGAGGAAAAAATTTACTCATAACACCTATGGGTAACGCATAGGGTCTCATGGGGAGACCGGTTCGCCCCGGGGAACAATTGAAGAAGGCACACCTCTCCTGCCTCCAGAGGGAGGATGCACCCAATTGCGGCCCTGCCCCCCTTTTGACCTTTTCAAACTTCCCGCATTCCGGGCTTTGGCCGGAATCGGCTACACGACACATGTGTATGGCTGCTTTTAAATAGTAGATTTAATGGGTTTTCT
>JAHQXB010000073.1 GCA_029856435.1 Candidatus Jordarchaeia archaeon | reverse complement strand
TTTCAGCTTTCATCACACTCCCGAGACGCCCTTTTCGGCGTTTCTACCCCTCAGTAACTCAAAATGGGCTTCAATATGGGAACGCAGGAAACGGCCCAAAAACATACACCCAAAAGGTGACACTCAGTTAACTACACCGCTAAGATGTTACTGCCAAGTGGCACCTGTTATGCGCTGTACATTTTTTAGCTCAAACACCCCTTCTTCTTGGGCGTATTTCGGCGGTTCATAACCGGTAGAATAACTGTAAGTAGGCTCCCATCAAGGCGACATGGAATACTTCCAAACTTGCACACATTAGGTAACGTCTAGTTAACTGTGCCGGTAAGATGGTGATGCAGATTTATTCGGTTCCATCTCCCTAAATAAGGCTCCAAACCGTGAAAGAAGTCCTATAAACACACCTTTTTGAGGCGAAACCGAACAATTCTACACCACCCCGGTAAGATGACCAAAAAGTTTTAAAAATGTTTAAAAGTATAATAGCACAGAGCGAAAATAAAGGTTTAGGAGTATTATCTGATAAGAAAAATGGTTCGTATTAAACATTTAAATGAGTCTGATATTCATTTAGCTAAAAGGTTGGGGAGGTAGGATTATAATAGAAAAAGCTAAACAGAAACCAGAATTAAAGAAGTCTACAAGTGGAGTGATGGACATCTCTTCAGTTAGCAATCCCATGGCCAGGTATGACTTGATTAGCACAGGCATACCAAAATTGGATGAACGTCTAGGTGGGGGAATTTTAAGTAATTCTATAGTGTTAATACTTCACCAGATCAATTTCAGATACTGGGAGTTTATGAACTTGAATATGCCCTTCTTAGGCAAGAGGGAATTCTATGTTGTTATTGTGGACTATGTTAGGCCAGTTGATGATTTCCTGTATATGGCGACGACTTTTTGGCGTAAGGGAGAAGAGACTCAAAATAGTAAGGAGCTTATCAGTTTTGATAGGATAAGGATTATTGACTGTTTTTCCAGCCAACCCTTAAGTGAAGGATTAAGTTTACGGGATAAGGTTTACCCTCTAGATGAACCCTTTGACACTAACAGATTGCTTTCCCTTATGAGGAGTGTTAGAGAAGATTTGCCTTCAAGCTCATGGGCTATTTGGATATTTGAGACCTTAACCGATCTTTCTATGGGAATACCTGAGGAGGAAGTTGCAAGATTTTATAGGAGGGCCATACGTTTCCACAAACAGTATGGGGATCTGGCTTTCTACATGTTGAATATGGATGCCCATGAAACCAAGTTTAGAGCCATATTATCCCAGCTTAGCGATGTAATAATTCACTTCAAAGTGGAGGAAACTGGAGAAAAATTAAGAAATTATATGCAGGTTATTAAGGCTCCATTTCCATTTGATACCACAAAACTTTATTACGATATAGAAAGTAACGGTAACATTATCTATTACTAGGCGGGTACGCAGCCTTCTACTCTTTACGACTACCAACAATTTTGAAAAGGGAGGTTTGAAGCGCTACGCCATTATGGGTGATGCAGATTTATTCGGTTCTATCTCCCTAATAAGGCTCCAAATCGTGAAAGAAGCCCTATAAACACCCCTTTTTTGAGGCGAAACCGAACAATTCTACATCACCCGCCATTATGCATCTCTCTTCAAGAAGTTATTTTAGGGGCATTACTAGATGGTTTTGGCGGGTGGTCTTTTTCTCTTTTTCTAGCTTGATGAGGTGGCTTTCTAATATTTGGACTCCGGGGAAAAACTGTTGGTTGGGGCTTGGGAACATTTTTTCAACTAGTTCTCTGAATTGTCTGGGGCCATTTTCAAGTTCTTTTAGGATGAGATTTTCTCTCTCATAGAGTTTTCCTCTAATTCGCCCTATGGCCTTTTCTTTTTCGGTAATTATTTCACCGTGGGAGGGATAAATTTTCTGCAGGTCGCACTTTTCAATTTTTTCCAAGCTGGTAAGGTATCCTAAGACTCCTCCCGAGCTGGGCGAGTACCAAGCCACTACATCACCCACCACATCTCCCGAGTAGCAGATTTTCTCTTCCCGGTCTACAAGTGAGATGTGGCCCGGCGAATGCCCTGGAGTGTGTAGAACCTCAAAGAGGTAGTCGCCCATTTGGATTTTGTCACCCTCCTTAACGGTTTTATCCGGTTCAGCGCTGGCCATAGGGCAATTTGATATTTTTTCGAAAAGGGTTAAGAGGTCTAGACCAGAGTCTTTGAATCCCAACTCGGGAAAATACTCCTTGCCCATTAGAACATCAAAGGAATCAGTTAGGAGATTGGGGTTGCGGGCTGAGGGGGCATCTATTTCGGATATGATTACTAGGGGTTGGCTTATTTTAAGGAATGTGGAAATTCCTCCCATATGGTCGGGGTGTGCGTGAGATAAAACTATTGTGTGCACCTTTTCTGGCGGTAGTCCCATTGAACGCATTTTGCTGACCAGCCTCTGGGAAAACTCTTTACCTCCACATCCCGCTTCAACCATTATGAGTCCATCACCGTCCCTAATGACGAGAACATTTGAGGAGGAGGGCCATAAAGGTCTCTCACCCTTTATCATCACCAAGTTTTCCAAGGGAGCCTTCACCACCACTCAAACACAAAAACCTCTAAGAAAGTAACTCTCTTATTTTTAAAAAGTTTCCTTTCATTTTTAAATCAAATCAATTTCTTCACCTAAAAATACAAACACAAGAACGTTAGAACACTAATTTTTTAGAAGTTGACTGTTTACATTTTCTTGAAAAGGCCCAGCTCGTTAAAAGTGGGAAAAAAGAATTTTTGGAAGATTGATATAAATTAGTGGAAGAGGGATGCGTGGTTGAGTGTGGCCAGCTAGGACTTTTGGAAACTTTTACGGCGGATGCCCTGTTGCGGGATGTTTTGGGAATCTTTGCGTGGAATTGTTATTGGGAATTTTTATTTTTTGGTTTTGAGTGAATTTTTGTGGTTGGATTGTTAAAACTGCTTCTAATTAGAAAGTTTGTTAACTTCCAACAGTTAACATTAAAGAAAAACCATTAAACCCATCATTCCTCAAAAACAACCACACATACATATCGCGCAGCCGATTCCAGCCCAGCCCGGAATGCGGGAAGGTTCGAAAAAGCCCAAAAGAGGACAGGGCCATAACTGGGAACATCCTCCCATCGAAAGCAGGAGAGATGTGCCTGCTTCAACCGTTCCCCGGGGCGAACCGGTCTCCGTACGAAACTTGAGGGAGGGAACCCCAAGTTATGCGAGGTTAACACTGGGTCAGAACGGTTGCTGTTTTAGTTTTTTGTGTATGGTTTTGATCAATGTTTGGATTCTGTATATTCTTTTAGGGCTTGTTCTCCTTTTAGTGTTAGGGAGTATACCCTTTTTGTTTTTGATTTCCAGATTTCTAGTCTTTCCTTGAGGTATTCTAGTTCCTTGAGCTTTTCGAGGAGATACCTTATTTTTTCTGGTTCCACCTCCATTTTTAGGCTTAGCACTATGTTTGTTGAGGAGAGTTGGGGGTATTCGTGGAGTAGTTGCAGTATTTCTGCGGCGTGTTCGCTTTCATTTTTCAAATCTCTTTCAAGCGTGGTGGATGGTAAGCTTTCTGGGAGGTTGACGTTTTGGGGAGGATAAAGATCTTGGAGTCTAATTTTTATTTCTTGGTCTGAGGGCGGCATTGAGAATACCAGTGTGGGGTAGTGTATTTTGATGGGGAATCCGGTTGGCAGGTCTGGTCTGTGGAAAAGGGCTTCTCCCTCTTTTAGGTATTTGAGGTAGGTTTTTTGGTAGAGTCTTTCCCTTTTATCGGAGTGTATACCTGGTGCGTGTTCCTCTAGGCCCAATAAGTCTCCTGCTGCGTCGATGTCTTCGCCTGAAACTAGTTTGTGGAATATTTGGGTTTCTATCAGGGGGCGAACCGGGCCGTAGATTAGTCTGGGTAGACTGGTTGAAATGTGTAATCCCACTTTCATTCCCTTTAGGCTTTCCACCCATCCTGTTAGGTGTTCCTGGAAATAGACTTGTTGTGTTTTCCACCCAAACCGTATGTTTTTGAAAATCTCCTCAGCATCGTCGATAAATATGGAATATCTTTTCGTATCGGTGGCCAGGGCTTTTACTATCATCAAACCCTTTAGGAAGCACGAAAAATGGCGGTCTTTCGATGTTATTTCAATAATCGTGGGGTTGGTTGTGAGGTCTCCGAAGGGCATTGTGGAGCGCCCATTTATTGTTGGAGATTCTTCAGAAACAAGTAATCCTGTTATGCTTCGTATCACTCCTTCTATTTCACTTCTCTCCTGTGGGGTTCTTAGTTTGGACGAACTCTGACTGATTAAGGCGTTTCTCAAATCCTCAAGGGTGGGGGTGGCATTCTCGTATTTCTCGTAGACGCTCCTTAATGCTTCATTTAAACAGATGCTCTGCCTGTCTGTGAGGTTCCATAGGATTTGGAATAGTTGGAGCAGCAGGGAAATGTATTCGGAAATGCTTGAGTCTTCTGGATCGAGGGGATTTATGCATATACTTTTGCTGGGGTATACGCGTGTTTCGGGGTTCAACTTCACTAGTTTTCTAAGTTGATTCTTTGTATCCACCATTAGGTAGTTCCACGAAAAGTTGGAAGCTTCAAAGATGATTTTTAGGTTGGTGGCGTTACGTTCATCTTGGCTTCCTCCCGCAACCATAATGCCCCTGTGCAAGTGCTCTACTTTTAGTCCTACGTCCACATCTTCCTTGTAGGTTTCTGTTTCAATTACTCTTCCCAGTAGTAAGTCGTAATCTACGGAGGGGCTGATGAATTCTGCCGCTGGTTTAACCACTAATCCCTTGGACATGAAATCTGCGAGATCCACGAATGTTAGAGCCGCCTCCAGTCCTGTTAGAAAAAATGGGATACTCCTCCTCCAGTGAGCATAGCTTTAGTAGCTTCTAGGAGGGATTCGCCCACTAGGGGTTCAATTTTGCAGTGAGGGTAGGAGTTCTCGAATGCGGTGGCTAGGGAAAAAGCGTTCATTTTCACTTCTTCAACCAGTTTTTTAATGGAATTGTCAAGTCTTACTGGCGCTATTATTTCTTTTTTGGTTCCCAGAACTATACGGGTTGTCCAGATGCCTCCTCCTCCCCAGAGGAATGTTTTTCTGCGTGATGGGTCTTTCTTGGCTAGGTACCTTTGACTTTTTTCTTCCATGTTCGGTAAATATTTCACAATTTTCTCAGACACTGGGCTGCTCTCTACAAAATAGATTACTGGTAGTTTTTGCAGGTATAGTGTTCGGAAGAAGTATTTGAAATCGCCTCTAATGTTTAGGGGAATTTCCTCAACCTTCATCATGGCGTAGGCTGCTAGCTTGTAACTGTCACGCATTATTAGTACAGATTCCTCTCCATTCATAAAGAAAAATGTTAAATCCTGAAAGGGGTTAACCAGTGAAAACTTTTCTTTGCTAGGCCACTTTCCATGACTTAATAGTTTAAGAAAGGGTGAAGCTGCCTTGGTGCTAACTGCACAAAGCGCGATATAGGTGCAAGCAGCAGTTGCAATTACCCAGTAGGGATAGGATAAGTAAACATTGGATAAAAAGTAGGAAAGTATGCAGACTATGAACACCATCATGAACTTGGCTACATTTATTGGGCTGAAGATTTTGGCGTTTCTATCAGACCACTCAATAGTGGCGGGGCTGTCAAATGTAACTTCTTCAAACTCCACTTCTCCGGGCTTCACACTTTTTGCTTTGGCCTTTATTTTTTCAATTGACACTTCTTTAAACCTCCTTTAACTCTAATTAGGTAACAGTGAATGTTAGAGTAAGTTCTGGGAGTCTCAATTTGAGTTTTCAAGTGTTCCACATCATCTTTAATTCTCAACTTTTACCCTCCAATATGAGATGCCTATGAGAATAAGGGCCGCCGCTGCCATTATGATTACAATCCAATCCTGAACTGGAATGGCCCTAATTTTGATGTATATGCTCAGGACAGATAATATGGATACGGTGCCCAAAAACAAATCAACCGCAAAAGAGTTTAGAGCTCTAAAAATCCTTCTTCTTAGTGTGTTTTGGCTCATTAACCAGAGTAAGGCTCTCTGATCCCCCCTCTCCAAGGCCTCGGCTATTTGAATATAGGGATTAGCTTTTTCAGGCCATTGAGCCCCGGATAAAGGTAGGGGACGCACTCTGTTTTCTTCCGTTCCAAGTATTACCATGATGATTTTGAGAGCTAGAAACAGCAAAAGGAATGCAACGAGCAACATGACTCCATCTGTTAGTAGATAGCCTAGTATCCCACCTACTATTTCTTCACCCCACATCACTTCGCATACCTCCTTGAGATTGGCTTTCCCACTCCTCCAACTTCAATTGTAAATGTTCATAGAAACCTCTTTGAGAGGAAAAGATTCTGACAATGGAGTTCTCCCCTCTGGTTTTTATCTCAACTATGGCTTGGAAATTGTAGAATCGGTTTTCACCCATTTCCACGAACCCCGTCTCCCTCAGATACTTTATCAGTATTTCAACATCTTTTGGGTTTTCTAAGATGAGCCCCTCAAAGAATTTTCTTCTCTCCCTTCTCTCAGCTTCCCGGAGCTGAATCTCTTTCGGGGGCTTAATGTGGAATACTCTTCTGTAGGAAAAAATGCTGCAGGTCAGTAAGGCGGCAAAGGGGAGGACATATCCAAAAACAGTGCTTCTAAGGGATGGGTAAATGAACATCGGGAAGGCTAAAACGTTGGAACAGTGGCCTTGAACTATAGTCGTGAAAAGATGAATACCCTGGTCGTAGGGAGACGATGGAGTATAGACTGCAGGAATATAT
Source organism: Candidatus Jordarchaeia archaeon (assembly GCA_029856435.1). Taxonomy (GTDB): domain Archaea; phylum Asgardarchaeota; class Jordiarchaeia; order Jordiarchaeales; family Jordiarchaeaceae; genus Jordiarchaeum. The sequence goes on along the minus strand of JAHQXB010000073.1, from coordinate 29,420 downwards.
ATTATTACTGAACCATTTGGAGGCAGATGGATCTGAGTATAAACCCGAAGCTCGGGTATGAATACTTGAAGATTTTGGTCTTGGGAAGATGAGCTTTCTAGTATAACAGCTAAAAGTAAATACTCATCCTGAGTCGAGGTGGGAGGATAAAACATTTGAACGTTAAAAGGAGGAATTACGCCAACTTCTCTAGTTGCAGAAATTATGCCGCTGGAAGCAGAGAGGACACATTTTCCCACCTTTAGTGTGACTTCTATAGTAAAGTAGCCATTTGTTGTTGGTACAACACCTTGAAATATTTGCTCACCATTCTGGGTGATGCTTACCATAAAAGAGGCTGCCTCTACCACCTCCCAGCTGAGAGCGTTTCTCACAGCCATAGTGAGATTTGTTTTTTGTCCACCCACAATTTTTGAGGGTTGAAGCTGCAGATGGTAGTCCTCCTGTTTGGAACACCAAGAAACAAGATTACTAAGAATGTGTTTTGCTTTGCCGCTGAGATTAGCGGGATTGTCCCGCCCCACGTAGAAAACATACTTGGAGAAGGTATGACCGTAATAGCAGCCCAGCCAGCATTTATCCTGGTATTCTAGGAATGAGAAAAAACTGCTTCCAACGGTGATGAGAGTTGTTTCACCCTGATTAATCGTAACGGTGATGTTTTCCTCCACATTTTCCCATATTGGGTGGTAGAACAGATCTACACTTACTAGGTTAACATGATTAGTGTTGCTAGTACTGCTGGTTAATTGGGCGCCTAAGCCTCCAAGTAGATTTATACCACTGTTCCCAGTGCAGATGAGGGGCTTATTTATGGCGGCTAGGTCTTGGAGTTCTTTTTCTGAAAAGTTCAATCCCGGCCCAATTATTACCACGTTTGAACTGGGGTGGGATAAGTACTCTGTGTAATCCTGCTCAAAGAAGGTGACTCCGCCTAGATAGAGGCTTAAGAGTTCGTTCCACTCATGTGCATGGCTGGGGGAGCTTGGTGGAAGCGTGAAGAATTCTCTTACCAGTGAGGCGGTGAGAATTTTGGCTACATTTTCAATAAGAGTGTAATCTATTATGGAGGAGGTGTCAAGTTGGGTGAGCCTATCGCTTGTAGTGAGAGTCGAGTTAGTTTGGGAGATAGTTATTGTGGGTAGCACTGATTGTAGGTACCATTCTGAGTAGAATTCCTTTTTAGCTTGGGAAATAGAGCCGGCTCGGGGAGCGTTTTCAGAAAGTATATTTATTCCGAGATCTGTGGCTGCGCTTATAAGTGAACTTTTATGTGTCCATAATGTTGGTTCCGAAAATATTCCTATTTGTCCATTTGGCTCGCCGTAGGGGAGCTCCCCAATAGTGTCTAGATAAACTACTCTTTTTATGTTTGAAAGTTGGGTGGTGAATAATTGGTATCCTTGGGTGACTAGTTGCTGTGAGCCGAACCAGTGTTCTTGGGTGCTGTTTCCCTCCTCTCCGCTCAGAAAAGCGAAAACAATGGTTTTCTCAAAGCTCACATTATATAGTAGACGGGCGGTCTCTAAAAGTATCGCCACTCCCGCAGCGTCGTCAACCGCTCCGGGACAGTTGGTGTTTTGAAGACCCAAAATCGTGTCCCCTATTCTTAGAACTCTTATAGAGTCGTAATGGCAGACAAGAAGGATTATTTCTTGAGAGGCTGAGGGCTTAACACAGTATATGTTTTGGGTAACGTAGGATACGTTTTGCCAAATAACAGAGAAATAGTCTCTTGAGGGCAGGTAACCATAGGATTGAAGAGCTGCAAAAATATAATCTGCAGAAGTGTTACACTCCGTCCGTGATGTGTGACGAGTACCCAGAGATGAGAGGAAACCAATTGCATTCTGCAGGTTAGCTTGACTTGAACCATTTGTAAAATATTTCTCCCATTTTAAGGGAGTGGATTGATTTGTAAGATAGGCAACACTCACCGCAGATTTGGGAACATAAACAGGTTTCACTTCGTTTAGGGGTTGGGACTGGTAACTGATTGACATGGTTAGAACAGCAAAGAGGCTGGAAACCATTAGGACAATTATGAGGGGGAGTAGCGTGAATGTTATTGCCCTTCTAGACACGCTGTACCACCGGAATTTAATCTGTAACGGTTTCTGCCTCCTCCACACTCTCTACTTCTCTTTCCCTTATTTCGCCTTCACCAGGGAATTTGATTGGGCATTTGGAATTCAAATCCTTGGGATTTATGTCAATTAGTCCCCTGGAGGTTATTGCAAAGTAGGCTTCATCTGGGGGAAGGGCGGGGGCGTCTACTACGGTTACAGTTCTCATGTTGTATTTTCTGGTGCTCAGGCCCAGCCTGAAGGTGACTCCGTGAGCCACCGTGTGCCCGCCTATGGGGTTCTCGCTCTTGCCATATAGGTCGGGCTGGGAGTGTACCTGGTTTGTTACCACCACTGCTAAATCGTGGGAAACCGCGATTCTCAACAGGTCGTGAATAATTCTGTTTATTTTTTGTTGTCTCAGGGGTAGACTTTCTCTACCGCAGTATTCTGCGCGGAAGTGTCCAGTTAGACAGTCAACGACCACAAGTTTGATTCCCCTGTTTTGAACTACCTCGTCCAAATTTTTGTGAACCAGTTCGTATAGAGCTTCACTATTCATAGTGTAAGCGTAGAATACATTGTCACTTGCCAGGTCTGGATCTAGGCCGAATCTCTCAGCCACACTTTTGATGTGGTCATATTTGACTGTTCTTTCTGTATCTATGTAGAGGGCTGGTGCTTCAAGGCCGCCTTTTTCTCGTGGAAGCTGTACTGTGACGCATAGCTGGTGGCATATCTGTGTTTTTCCCGCCTTTGCTGGTCCGTAGAACTCGGTTACTGCACAGGTTTCTATTCCTCCACCCAATATTCGGTCAAGCCCCTTTATTCCGGTGGTTATGTGATCCATGTTTTGCAGGACTTTTTTGGCGTCTTTACCTGAGAGGATTTCCACCAGTTTTCCGCCTTTGGTGTTTTCTTTGGAGCGGATAATCAGCTTGGCGGAGGCAATAATTGTTCGGGCGGTTTCTTCTGGTATTCCGGAGTCTAGGGATAGGTCTCTGGGTGAGGAGAAGGCGATGCTTTCTACTGTGCTGTAGCCGGCGTTCATGAGTTTTTTGGCTTTTTCCGGTCCTATACCCTTAATGTTGGTTATGTCCAATGTTTTATTCTTCCTCCAAAAATTTTTTTGATTTGATAGTTATTGATTGGGAACTTTTGGAGGGCTCTTCTGGTTCACCCTTTTTTGTAATGGTAGGAGTGGTTTTGGTTTCAGATTCTTGGGGGGCCTCGTTAAAGTTGCATTCGGCGATGATGCCTCTGAAGGGGTTGTAGAAGATTCTTTTTTCGGTTTCTGGAAGGTTACATATAAAGGAGCAGTATCCTCCATCAACCATCTTGTTTAAATTCTTACAATAGACTTCGGGCATCAAATTCACCAGATCTTTTCTTGTGTTTTAGCGAGTTGTGTTTCGGTTTTTTGGGGGGTGCGGCGCTTGAGCAGCAGAATGCAGGTGAGTAGGTGGGGGTGGATATTTTATGTTATGCTTTATTTTTGCGCCGCACTGGTTTTGTTTGGTTTAGTTTTCCTTTATAAAGGCTGTTGCTTGGTTCTTCGAGGTGATTTTTATTGGTTTCTGAGTATTTTTCTATTTTATTTTTTTATTTTGGAAAATTTTTCGTTTTATTTCTGTTTTTTATGTCATTTTTTTACCTTTTTTTATTTTTAATCTTTTATGATTCCTTTTTTCACTCTCTTGCAGGGACTTGGTTTTGGCTCATTGAATCGGGTAGTGCAAAAAATGTTCAAAAAATGCCCCTAAAAGTATATATTATTGTCACCTTTAGTTTAGCAAACATTTGTAGCAAACCGGAAAAATCTGGAAAAGAGCATGCAGACAACATAGAGCTTTTTTTGGGGCTTTTTCATAGTTTTGGAAGCGTGATTTACTATGAGTCGCGTGCTTTTATAGCTGTACATTTTTATAGCGTTTTTAGGGCTGTTTTTGGATATTTTTTGCACCGTTAGATTTTCTGAGTATTTTCCACCCAAATTTTTTAATTGAAAAAAGGGGTTTTTTTTCTTCTGTTAGGGAATAATACAAAATTTTGGTGAAAAATTTTGGATAAAGGAAAAATAACGCTTTAAAAGTTAATAGAAGGCAAAATAGTCCCCTAAAACGGGTGAAATGGGGCCACTTTGAGGCAACACTATGTATTTATAAAGGATATTTTTGCCTCCAAAATTCTCAGGTGTTAACAGTGACGTCAAGTAGAAAATTTACCGAAGAAGAGCTCAAACAGTTATACAGACAAGGATTAACCGTAAGGCAAATCGCTGAAAAGCTGGGAGTATCTGAGACCACCATTTTGAGAAGCATAAAGAAGCTGGGACTTGATACCAAAAGGAGTTCTTCGGACAAGTCAACACAAAAGGTGCCTAAAGACGATTCCGAAAAAAGGCGGCGGGAGGACAAATATTCCTTCCTATCCCCACCTTCCGGAGGGCCGCCTCTGTAGAAAAACGCAAATTTGGGAGAGAACAAAAATGAAGAAACAGACAAATAGAGAAGCCTCTGTAGAAAAGGAGGCTTCAGAAATTTTTTTGGAAAACGGTTGCAATGTGAAACCTCTTGAGAATAGTCAAGTTAGTGTAGCTTGGAGAATCCTACACCGAAAAAAGTACAATATTCTTGAGCTAATAGCTTATAAGACCAGCACCATAGAAAAAGTTGTGGAGGACAAACGGCGGGTATACAAAGTTTCCCGCGTTTTGCCATATTATTTGGCTAGTAATCCAAGTTCTCTGGTGAGGGGCTTGGAACTGAGAAATTTCTTTGGCGTGAAAGCTCTTTACTATATGGATAAGCCAGCTATGATAGTAGTCGAAAAACTCCTTGTGAGCCACTCCTGCGATGAGAGAGACTCTGAATCAGATATAGTCAGAGTTGTTCCAATATCTGAGTTGCCATCCCTGCTCAAAATCCGGAAGGATATAATATCTAGAAGGGCAGATAGGATTTTCAAACCAGATAAGTTTGAAGTCTTGAAAAAGTCTTATATGAGAGCGAAAAATGGATTAATGATTACAATTTTCCTTACCGTCACACTCCCCACATTAACATTCCTTAATCTACCCGCCGAGTTATCCCAACTGCTCCTGGTTTTGAATTCTATTCTCATAGTAGTAACTATTGTTGGGTCACTAGTTATACATGAGTTGGGAGTTGCCAATTTCAAAAAGATTTTTAAGCAGGAGCTAAGTGAAATCCAGAAGCTTTCAGAAGAGACCACAGAAGAGACGCTTTTTGGGCGGATTGAAATAGAAAGCCTCTCAAGGAAATTTGGTGATAGAGATATTCCTGAGGGGCCTCTATTGGAGGAAACCATTGAACCTGAACCGTTAGCTGAACCATTGGCGTTTGCAGGAGTAGAGGGTGATGAATTTTACGCTCATCAGGTGGATTCTCTGTGGAACTTGGCTCAGAAAAACTATGCGGAGGGTAGTTTAGAAGATGCAGCCCACCACTTGAATGAAGCTGTAATCTGCGCCCTCAAGGAAGCGTACAAGAAGTTGACTGGAAAAGCAGTGTTTGGCAACCCCCTCAAGGCGGTGGAAATTGTCTTAAAGAATGCCAATCTGGATCAAGTTGAATTTAGGCGTTTCTACAGTCTAACTGAAAGCCCCACAAAAATAACAGAGGACGAGTTTGTTAGACTCAACGAGTACGCTCAGCGGATTATTGAAAAACTGAGGTCCATTAAAGGAGCCACTACCTTTGGGGATAGTTCCCTCAAGTTAGATGCTCAGTTAGACGCGTTAAAGGGAGAAAATGAAGTATCCCTAGTGGATGAGCAAGTTTCCAGAGGAACATTACTCCAAAAGACGACTAAGGAGATTAATAAAAGGAGGGGTTCAAAGGGGAAGGCGTCAAGAAGGGGTGGACGTGGCAAAACGGAGGCCAATTTAGAAGATTCAGCAATTATGAATTACACGTTGGAAAATTTGGAGGAGCCCAGCGGCGGAAAGAGTTGTGAGTCAGTCATTGGAGAGATGGTTTTTGATGCGGCTATTAAGGAGAAGCTTGAGAGTCTTATTGGTTCTAAGGGAATATTGGCTGATTCGCCTGTTTTTCTAGTTATTACTCAGAGTGCTGAGGTGATGCATGTTGTTGAGGACTTAATGCAGAGATATCCTGAGGCAGCCATTGGAATAGTTGAACGTGCTGTTAATGGTAAGGGGCAGATAATTGTTTCTCGCAATGGGGTTGTGATTTGTAAAACCGCTTATGAGTCTCAGATGCAGCTTGAAAAGTTGATTCGGGAACAACTTAAAAAATGTTCGGGAAATTTTAAACCAGCCCCTCCTATGGACGATTTCATTGGCATACTTGAAAATTGAGGGTTGTGCCGTATGGCTGATGGTTCAAAGAGTCTAGGAGTTTTCTTAAGGCTGGACGAGAATAAGGTGCCTGAGAAAATTCGTGAAATTCTCAAGCAGCAGGGCATAAGCCATTTGCGAACCATTCAAACAATGGCGATTCAGGAGGGTTTATTTGAGGGAGCCGATCTTCTGATTTGTTCTCCCTCTGCCAGTGGCAAAACTCTGGTGGGTGAACTTGCCATCTTGAAATGGGTTCTGGAAGGCGGAAAAGCGGTTTATGTGGCTCCCTTGAAAGCACTGGCCAGGGAAAAATTCGGCATACTAACCAGAAAGTATAGAGGTTTGAATTTGAGAATCAGAATATCTACTGGAGACTTCCACCACACTCCCGATATTTTGGAGGATGCAGACATATTGGTCACCACCACTGAGAGATTTGACTCCCTCCTTCGTTTGAATCCCAACTGGCTCTACGATGTGCGAGTCATTGTTGTGGACGAGATACACGTGATGGGTGAAGGGGAGAGAGGGGGAAGGCTGGAAAGTGTGTTAATTAGGATAAGGGAAAGGCTGAGGGTGCAACTCATTGGATTAAGCGCAACTATAGCCAATGCCAGAGAGGTAGCGGACTGGTTGGGATGCCGATTGATAGAGTCAGACATCCGACCTGTTCCTTTAAAGAATTATGTTTTGGTTGAGCCGGATAAACTTGAGGCTATACAGAAGCTTGTTTCAAAAACTGTTCAGGGTAATGGCCAAGCTCTTATTTTTGTTGCACATAGGAGAGATGCGGAGAGTCTAGCCCGCAAACTAGTTGATTTGGTTTCATGTTACTTGACCGAAGAGGAGAAGTTAACACTTTCAAGTTTTGCTGAGAACAAGAACTATTCCAAACGTTTAATCGAATTGATGAGAGCGGGTGTAGGATTTCACCACGCGGGTTTAAATTATGATTCTAGGGAGCTTGTTGAAGATACTTTCCGCAGAGGGCTTTTGAAGGTGGTATGTTGTACCACTACCCTCTCTGCAGGAATCGACGCTCCAGCTCGGCTGGTTATCTTGAGGGACTTTTATGTCTACAACAGGGTGGAGATGGTTACCGAGGAGTTTGAAGTCGAACTTATGAATGCTAATCAGTTTCACCAGATATTGGGCAGAGCGGGAAGACCTAACTATGATAGTGTAGGCTACAGTGTGGTGCTGTGCGATTCAGATGCGGACCATTTTATGATACGGAAAAAATATTTTGAGTTAAAGAATGGGGAGCTGCGGCCCAAATATGATGATGTAGGGAGCTCCATTGGTTATCCATCAAACCTTGAGGAGCAAATACTCCTCAGAACATTTGAATGCGAGGAGGCTAGCAGCGAGGATATACTAAAATTTTTTGAAAAGACTTTTTGGTGGAGAAGTGAGAAATCTAAGAATCCACACCTAAGCCTTGAGGCACTGGTTCAGGTAACTTCACTTAACATTCCAGATGCTGTGGTGAATCATTCTGAAGTAAGTGAGTTTAAGGCAGCGGGTAGAATTCGCAGCGAAAATTTGAGGGTGCAAGTGCTACCCAAAAAGGTTGAGGCTGCTGTGAAGAAGCCAGTTGTGAACGTCTGTAGCTTTGACGAGGAGGGAAACTTCCAGTGTACTTGCTCTTACCATAAACGGGAGGGAAAAAAATTGTGTAGACACTTGATTAAGCTGGCCCAATTTGTAGATAGGAATTATCCTGCCTATAGGGGCTTGATTTCGCGGTGCCTCAACGCAGATAATTTTCTGAAAAAATTGATTGATGAAGGTTTAATCGTGGAAACCACCAATGGCACCTTTAAACCCACCAGTTTTGGAAGACTGATTATGAGACTCTATCTTAAACCTATGACTGGAATCATGATTAGAGGTAGGGTACACGAGGATATTGATGATGAGCTCCAATTCTTAGATCTTGTTTTGAGTGCAGTGGAGTTGGAGTATGGTAGACCGCAGCCGCAAGTGATGGGGGTAGCGATTCTAGACTACATTAATGGTAAGAGCATAAGGGCGGTTAGCTCCCTTCACGCTGTTTCTCAAGGTGACCTAGAGTCAGTCATTAGTAGTTTAAACTGGATGGTGCACTGTGTCACGGAGGTTGCGAGTATGGAGGGGGCGGAAACTGTTAAAAAAATCGGGAAAAGTTTGGAGGAGCGCATCAAGATTCGTAGAGAAGAGAAGGGATTGGAGATTTGGAATTGGGGAGATGATTGAGAATCTGGAGTTGAGAAAAAAAATGGGAAGAAAGTATATGGTTGTTGAGTGTCCTTCCTGTAATCAATACTTTGCAGCCACTCTCAGCGTGAAGCCCTCCTGTCCCCGGTGTGGTAAAAAGTTGAAGGCACAGGATTTGCAAAAGGATGTTGTAGGCTCTTGGAAAGACGCGGCAAAAATTGTTCAGAAGAGGCAGGCTGAGAAGGCAGGGGGAACATATAATCCTGAAGGTATGTGTACTAAGACTGAGAGGTTTGAAGAAATAGTTCAGAGCCTGGGAAAGGAGAGGAGAGTTCCACTTCCAGCCATTCTGGAGAAGGCGGAAAAACTGGGTTTGAGTGGGGAGTGGGTTCTAAAAAGGTTAGAGTATTTGGAGAGGGAGGGAATGCTGATTAGGAGAGGTGGTGATGTTGAGTTTACCTAGAGTTAGAAATAATGGTGCATTGTTGGTACATACTCAGAGTCCAATAGATGATTTGATTGGAGGCGGCTTACCCACGGGAGTGATTAGTCACATCTATGGTGAGGCTGCTACTGGTAAAACCACGCTTGCCATGCAGGCCGCGGGAAATCTTTCTCGGGAAGGATACCAGACTCTTTACATTGATGGTGATAACAGGTTCTCCTTCAAAAGGTTCTCGCAGATTTTCCCGGACGATGATTCACTGGAGAGAATAACCCTAATTGTTCCCAAGAGTTTAGATGAGCAAACTGAAATAATCAGTGTGCTGGACGCCTATGTTTCCAATAGGACTAGATTGATAGTTGTGGACACTATTGCTTCTCAGTATCGGAGGGGATTGTCTCCCGATACTCAGTTTTCAAGATACCGCGAAGTGGTGGAGAAACAGTTACCGGAAATGCTTGGACTGTGTAGAAGGAGGAAAAACATAGCGGTGCTCATACTAAACCAAGTGGTATCAAACGTAGAAGGGATAGAGGGAGAGAATATTCTTCCCTCAACGGGAATGGAGTTAAACAAGTTCTCCCAGGTTACCCTGCGCTTTTCAACGACAGCTGTGAAGCCGGTTCTCAAGGCCGAAATTATTAGCCATTACCTAGACATTAGAGGCGAGATTTTTTATCAGATTACAGGTAGGGGAATAAGTCCAGTTAGTCCTAACCTTTTAAAAGCGTTAAAGGGTGCTGGAAGCCGTGCTTCTTAAAATCATATATTATGGGTTCATACTGTGCGCTTTAGCTTTGGGTGTTTCACTTGCCGTTAGGCTGATTCGGACCGGACTAGATGCTTGCTCTAATGGTAGCCCCATGGGGCTTCTTTACATTCTGGCAGTTTATTTTGCTTTTTACCTCTTGGTTAAGTTTCTGCTGGAGAAAAAGTTTAGCAGAAGCAGCCAAGTTGTGACGGCCCTAGCAGTAGGTAACACCTGCTACGCCCTGATAGGATTGGCGTCCCACTATGGAGTTCATCCAATACTAACCATAATTTTTGAAGCTGCCGGGATTTCGTTTTTCACACTTTTCATGAGAAGGCGTAGTGAGGCGTCTTTCTCTTGGATCTTTAAGAGGAAGTTCCCCAATTCTCTAATTGCGGATTACATTCTTGATGATTGTGCAGTGTACAATATTGGTTGGAGAGGGTTCCAGGTTTTCCAGTTTGCAGAAGTTACTGGTAAGGGGACTGGGAGCTCCATACTATTATCCTGCTGGGAGAAGGGAGTCAATCTCAGTTTTGAGGTCTACAGGAGGGGAAAAGAGCTTCGCACTCTGGTCTCGGTTTGGGAGATTTCCCGAGATTTCGGCGAGGCCGTTAAACTGGCGAGAGAGAAGATGCAGAGTCTTAGGAAAATTCTGAAGAGGGAGGGATACGACACAAGATTAATACGTGACGAGCTGGAGGTCGAACGATGCCTTTACTTGCCTCTACTGGCTCCCGATGGCAACCGGGTACACGAATTGGGTGAAAAGTATTTTGAGGAGCTCGAGATTAGCGAATTGGATTACAACTCAGACATAAAACCAGTCTTGGATAGAATTTTGCTTGGCGAAAATTTTGGTGAAGGAAGCCTAGGATATATGCTTCTTCTGCAACCAGTTATGGATGCAGATATAGAGTTAAGGAAAGCTGAAAAGGAACTTAAGGACATGATTGAGAAATTGGTGGCTAAAAAGTTCAAGAAAAATGATCCTACAGCATGGATCGCCATATCGTCACTGTCACAGGAAAAGAGTTTGATTCTGGAGCCAAGAATAGAGAAGGCTTTGAAGGAATCCAGAGTAAAGTGCCAGAGGATGATGGAGGCACAAAACATTGGACTTTGGAACTCGTCAATCTTCATTGTGAGGGTGGGGGAGACAACCTCTCAGTTAGTGAATCAGGTGGACGCAAAGCAGAGTAAAGGGTGCTTGTACCATTTGATACGCAGGAGAAGGTATAGAGAAAAGTATAGTTCCCGAGAGATATCCCAAATTCTACCAGTCAAGCACTCAACCGTTGGGGAGAAGGAGCAAGCGCAATGTCAGGAGGAGGTAATATGAAGATTCCCGCTGCCCAAAAGCTAGCCTTAACTATGCGGTCTGTTTATTGAGGTGGTTTGTGTGGGTGTGAAGCTGGGCTCCATTGTTAGTTTCAAAGTTATTTCTTTAAGTGACCTGAAAAATGCTAGAGTGGCTGTGGATGCTTCTAACACGCTGTTCCAGTTTTTAACCAAAATTAGAAGACAAAATCTCCCCCTTTTCAACAGAGAGGGACGTGTAACTTCCCACATTTATGGCGTTTTTTACAGAACCATCAACTTGCTAGAACGAGATATTAAACCAATATACGTGTTTGACGGCCCTCACCCAAGGCTTAAGGGGCAAAGGGAACATCTGGTAGAATCTCTAGCTAGGGAGTATGGCTATCTGAGAAAGGCGCGAAGAAACAAGGAGTACACAATCGCCAGAACCCTATCCCTATCGCCTGAGATACTCTACGACACCATAATAAGTGAGACCCAAGAGCTTTTAACTTCCATGGGAATTCCCTGGATAAAATCCCCCGGGGAGGGAGAAACGCAGGCCGCCTACTTAACACGAATAGGCAAGGCAGATTACGTTCTCACACAGGACTATGACGCCCTTCTATTTGGAGCTAGAGCCATTCTGAGAAACATGAATTTCAGCCAAAATAGTGTGGAGTGCAGCACCTTGGAAGAGTTTCTTAAACAGAATAATATAACCTATGAGCAACTGGTGGATTTGGCGATTCTTGTAGGTACAGACTTCAACCCTGGAGTTAGGGGAATTGGCGCAAAAAAGGCCCTGAAACTTGTACAAAAATACAGAGACATTGGCAGCATGTTTTCCGAAGGGAAGCTAAAACACTTCGATGTGGAACCGATTCGCGAAGCTTTTCTGAGACCCGAAGTCATCTCCCCCAAGATATTGTTTAATGCTCCAAACACCAACCAGTTAAAAGGAATATTGATGGATTTCGGGATGAAGCCTGAGAGGATTGATAAGGGAGTAAGGAGGCTAGTGAGGGCCTACAAGGGCTTGCAAATGATACAATCAACACTCTAACCCAAAAATGTCACTCGATGTGTTTAAATTAAATGCTTAAAAAATATTTGGAGAATTTCGAAGGAGTTAAAAGAAATGGATAAGTTGCAGTCTAACGGTGAGGATTGGTCTAACACCCAAGAAAAAGAAGAGGAAGACAAATTAAGGCATTTTTACTTGACCAATAAACTATCAGACACCCTCGACAGCCTATTGGAAGCCTATAAGAGAATGTTGGGAAAAGGCGACATAGAAGGACTATTGCTTGTGGATAGCGACGGTAAGGCCCTAGCGAAGTCTAGAAGTTTCAGAATAAAGAACGCTTGGAACGCGGGAGCCCTCGGCGCAGCTCTAGCAGGTGTAGCACGACAGGTAGAAAAATATTTGGGCGCTGACGAGTTCCAGAACGCCATGGTCATGTACAAGTCAAAACAATTATACGTCTGCAAAATCAGCGACCTCAACGAGGATAAATCACTCCTACTTTTAATCTTCGCCAATGAGAGAGCAAATATAGGATTTATTAGGGCAAAGATGAACCAGTACGTGAAGAGAATCGAGGAAGATATCAAGAACAACGAAAGCATAAGGAAAACCATTGAGATAAGCGAGGAACAAATAGAGGACATTCTAAACCGACTTGACGCCGCCGTAATAAGAGAGAAGGACTAAAAGGAGAGAAACCTGTTGAAACAAGACAAGACACAAACCAATTTTAATGAAGGACTAATACAGGTGAAAATCATCTTTTGGGGACCGGCATCCTCAGGCAAAACCACTAATCTAAGGGCCATAGCAAAACTCTTTCCCCAAAACATAACAGGTCAACCCTACGAAGTATCAACCAGCGAAGACCACACCATTTGGGAGGACTACTTAGCTTTCCAATTAGAATTTCCCCCATACAGCTTTATATTCCACATCCACACCACTACTGGCCAAAAGAGGTTTCTAGCAACTAGAGAGCAGGTGGCCAAAAACGCAGACGTTATTCTTTTTATCGCTGACTCACAAGAACATAGGTTAAAGGAGAACATAAGAAGCTACGAGGAGCTAATAGCCTTCACAGAAAACAAGATTCCCATAGTGGTCGAGGCCAATAAGCAGGACTTACCCAACTCAGTTACACCAGAAAAACTTAGACAAGATTTAGGACTGCCCAGCTCTACTCCGATTTATGGCGCATCAGCCGTAAAATGCAAGGGAGTATACAAAGTTTTTAGGGATATGATACGTCTAGCTATTAGGAATCGGACCAGGTGAATTATTTGAGGGGGCTCCTCAACTACTTCAGCGAAAAAGGCTTAGCAGTGCTAGGACAACTTGTTTTCACACTTCGGCGGCCGGTGCTCTTTGTAGGTTTCCTTACTCGTGATGTTTTGAGGGAAGTGGCTATTTTTGCGCCCCATCGAAGGTTATGGGAATCGGATCAGAATGTTTCAGAGGAGCCCGAGAGCGCCATAGAGGAGCTTAGAGCTCTCTTTGAAGAAGAGAAAAACAGCAAATCCGAAAGAATATTGTACATAGCTCCAAGCATTTCATCAGATTTCTTGGAAAACCTAGTAGAGAATTTCGATACTGGGTGGGTGGCTTCTTGTGCGTCCCTGCCCGACGCCAAAATACTTAACAAGCACAATGTGGCAGCCTATGATTTAAAAAACCAAGAATGGCTAAACGTAGATATTGTGAAAACCCGCTGCTGGCTTATGGAAAACCTTCTCTCCGAATCGTCCCGCTACAAGTCAAGGGAAACTGTTCTCCGTGGAAAGCTGAGAATTTTAGCTGCGCAGGCTGAATTTTTCTGGGAACTTCTGATTGGTGGTGTTACAAGCCCAGAAACTCTTTTTGATTTGGTAGGTTGCCGGGAAGCGGAGGATGCACAGATAATTTTGGCTCTGTGCAAGAAGGATTACCACCTGAACCCCATTAGCATTATTGATTCAGAAAAGCTAAAAGAGGCCGTAAAAAAGCTATTATGAATTTGTTCAAAAATGTGTAAATAGTTTTCACCCGCTACCAGAAGACCCTTCTTGCCACAGATCTTTTTACTATCTGCATTTTTATTCCTTTTTTTGGGACTATTTTTTATTTTTTAGAAAATCTTATTTTTGCTGTAGTTGTAAGACTTCTTGTTGAGGGATGCTTTTTGGGCGAGCTTGAGGATATCAAAAATTTTTTGGGGATGGAACCCCTAAAAACCGTGGAAAACCCTGAATCACTCTCACTTGAGGAACAGTTTCAATTATTCTTACCGGACATACTTCCCGAGGAGGAAAAGCAACTCCTGACAAGGTTCTTCATATATAAGTATAAGGGGGAAATTCCAGGCGGAGAGAAGGAGGAAAGGTTCTCAGATTTAATTAGGGCAAATACCATAATGGGTGAAGAATTCATACCCTCTGTGATTTCCACACTTAAACAGTTGGACAAGTATATGCGATTGGGCGGAGAAAATAGCCTAACCTCTGAACAGTTGAGGCAAATCTTGCAGGACATGGTTTATGATTACCGAGTTAAGCTTGATGCGAAGGATTTAAAGATTCTGGACAAAGTTAGGAGCAACATATTTATTACAATAAAAGAGATAGCTGACGAGACAAATACCAGTTACACCACCATCCAACGCCGCAAAAAGATGCTTGAGGAGCGGTGCCGCCTAGGAATATTTCCCAGAGTAAATTACCCCATGATAGGATTAACCAATATGCTCATCTTAGTGGAGGGAGAAGCCTACGTCCAAAGCCCCTACCTCCTCTCAAGACAAGAACTCTACGGAGGAATTGACCTTTACACCTTCTTCTCCATTGCGGTACCCCCCAAAGCAGTTAACTTGGTTTATAAAGAATTTGAGAAGAGAGCTCCAAGATTCTGGACCTGGATAATCGATTCATTTGAGAGTTCTTTTTCTCTAGACTTCTACGATGTGGATGAAGGTAACTGGAAAATAGACTGGAAGGCCTGGTCTCTCTACCTCAGCAATGTGTTAAGCAAGGGTTGGGGCAAAGTTCTTTCCCCAGAAGAAATGGACAAAAAACGCTCTTCAACCTCTCCACTTGGAAAAGTGGGAGGTGTAACCATTAAGGAATTGAAGTTAATCGACGCCTTATCCAAGAATTTCAACGCCACCGTGCAAGACTTGAGCCAAAATTTGAGATACAATACCCGCACCATAATTAGGACTAGGAGGAACCTCCTGAAGAGGGGAACACTTCAGCTCGCATTGGGAATAGATCAAATAGGCCTAAATGAGCACATACTCTTCATAATAGAATCAGACACAGACACACTTCATTCATTTGTAGTGGCTATAAAAAGACTCCCTAAAACTTGGATCTACTGGATGAGAACCTTAAATAATGAGAATGCATTAGCCTGCTGGTTAGAAGCGCCTCTAGGCAGTATAACCCCACTGGAGAGAGCCATTCGCAGAACACTTCTCCCTCTAGCAAAATATAAATTATTTTTCAGAAGTCATCAGGAGGGCAGCCAAATACCACTACTTGAACTTTTTGACGCACAAACCAAAACTTGGAAATGGGGCCCCGAAATGCTAAAAATAAATCTTAGAAAAATAGAATAAGGATGGCAAGTAAAACATTTTTGAAAAATAGTGGGAAAGCGTACCAAGACTAAGTCTCTTTTGGGGATGTTTTTGGTCATGTTTCACATTTGTACAGTTTTTGTGTTTTTCACTTATTTGAGTAAAACTCTTGGGAAAATTTTTGGGGACTTTAAATGCGTCTTATCCCCGTTGCAATTAGTATATAAAAAAATATATGATTTTTGAACATTTTTTGCACCCCCTTTTTCTGGCCCCCCACAAACATCAACATTTAAAGCCTTTTAAAAACTGAAAAAAACAGAAAAAGAAATTATTAACTCTTAAATCATTTTTCAAGGAAAAAGAAATTTGTAAACATACAAAAAATCCTAAAAGTTGCTTGAAATACCCCCAAAAAAGAGGCATTACAATCCTTTATATACTCAACACTTCATCTTTTGAAAACCAAAAAAAGGAGAGTAATAAAACTGAAACAAAAAACACTCCTAACACTGCTAATAATATCACTATTAGCTTTAACTGGATTCCTATTAATCTCAAACCAGCTCCTATCAAGCAACCTGAATCCCATAAACCTTGGATTTAGTAGGAACCCAACCACACAGAAATCAAATTTACCCAACATACTATTAATCACCAGTCCAGCAAACAACTACTTTGATGATTGGCAAAGCGTTCTTCAACAAAAAGGTTTTACGGTAACCCAAGTCTACCTAGAAACACTCGTTAACAATCCCACAATAGCCAATGTTTTCGATGTCCTAATTCTCGACACCTCCTGCACAAGTATAAATCAGAGCGCATCTGAAATAATTGCAGAAGCCGGCAAACCAATACTTGCCGTGGGAAGCGCAGGCTACATGTTCTTGAACCATTTAGGTGCCCAGATTACACCTCGGGAAGTCGTCAACAAAACAGGAGTCCATGTGCTCAGCATTTCAACCAAGTATAACAGTTGGGACGTTCACTACCATATAATTTACCAATATCCTCAATATGTGAATTATAGCATCAGTCTCCTATATGGGGAGATTACTCAAAGATACATTCTCTTACCACTTAGCGAGGATAACCTTACCTTAACCAACTCCCCCAAACTTATTCCCCTGGCGAAGGATCTTACCCAGCAAGATGACTACTTTCTTAGCATCTATAACCAATACGAGGGTAATCCCCACCTGTTGCACTGGGCGCTACATAACATAACAACCATAAACCAAAACCCCTACGGAAACAGCCTCATGCAAACTCTGACAAACACCCTAATCTGGCTACACAACAAAAACCCCTACAGCGTACAGATTTTGCCAAACCTTTACAAATATAATGCTTCGGAAACAGTGAATATCAGCATCGCGGCAATCAGCAACTTCAACTTAACCACTCATGGAGGAATAACTCTCAACATTACAGTAGTCGACGACAGCCAAAACATAGTGCACACAGACCAATTAGTCACAAGTAGCAGCGGGACAGTTTACACTTCTTTCCAAATACCGCAAATTTCAGGTCCCAGCTACACCATAAACGCTACTGATGGACAGATATTCTCCATCGAACCCTTCACAGTTCAACCCACTGATTACCGAATAACTGAATTCACAGCTAATCCCAGCACCATTTATCTGGGTGAAGACGGGGTTCTTCTAAACGCCTATGTAACTGTAGAGGGCAACGCAGCTTCAAATATACTAGTTCGGTGGAGTGTACTAAACAAGTTAGAGTATCCCAACGCATCCTTCACCAGTAATCCCGACTTGTACACTCTGGTAGAATATGCTTTTACCAATAATTCGGGCTACGCTGCCTCCCAATGGTTCCCCCAAAAAATGGGGGTTTATGAAGTAGTTGCGTGGATTAGAGACTACAATGGTTTACCCAAGAACTGGACAAGCACCCAAGTCACTGTAAAGATTAAGACAGGCCTCTCAGTAAATCTCACGGGTATAGGCGGAGGCCTAATCTACATAGGAGACACAGTTACCGTTGAGGGACAGCTGACACTTAATTATCAGCCCCCCCAGGAAGTTGTAAGTATAAATGTAACCATCTATGATCCTAACAGTCACCCCATAAGCTACATTATATACACCAGCAGCTCGGGCCAGTTTTTCCTCAACTGGACTCCAAGCACCAAGGGAACTTATACCATATTCTGTACCTATACAGGCAATATAACCGTCGACACAGTGACTAAAGGCCTGGAGTTCGCAGTCCACCTAATGATGCCCGGGCTTGAAACCGACGCCAAAAATGGGCAGGTTGTACTGGGAAGCACCCTCCAAATTACGGCAAACTTCAGCAAGCTGATTTTCACACCCCAGCCCCAAGACCCAGTAACCCTAATGGTAATAGATTTATCTGGAAAATTAGTCTACTCAGAGGAGTACAGGGTGAACAATACTGAATATTTCCAAGCACAGTGGACACCCCAAAGTGTGGGCGAATACACAGTACTCCTTCTTTTCAACCAATCCTACACTGTTGTCTCCACCAGCAAAACAATTAGTGTGGTAACTCAAGGAGAAGACTATAACTCAGAGCCCCAAGTGCTACTCGGCTTCTCTTTGGGAAGCTCTAACCAGAACGGAAACAACACTACGCCTATTGTCCTCGCAATGAGCGGTTCCGGGTTGGTGGGAAGCGCAATACTTTTCACGCGTCTAAGGAAAAGCCGAGAAATCATTTACAAAAATTCTGAGGGCGACTTATACGGGCCAAGCGAAACAGGGGAGGGACAAGAAGACGAAGACTAAATCAGAGCCCATAAGCACAGGCTTTCCCAACATTTCCATTCCGGAAAACCCAAATCTAGTTCCACCGAAGAAGAGAGAAATCATAAACAATTGCGGAAAACACCACATCTGCCCCTTTTCTAAACACATGGCAGAAACTCTGAGAGTGCCCACTCAGAAACGGGTCTAGTTGGAGGATCAGAAAAATGTTTGAAAACTTCTTATCCAACATCGTATCACTGCTGCAATCAGTCTTAGTGATAGTGATAATACTTGTCTTAGGCTACATTCTTTGTCTATGCCTCCTCTGGGTTAGGCATGATTTCCTGCTTTACTACATGCTCAGAGATCAGACACGTTTGGCGCGCTGGGTCATAAACAATACAATAAATTTCTATAAAAAGCACTGGAGGTTAGCCCTAGGAGTATTCCTTTTCTTCACAGTTTACACGCTATTTTACAGCGCCCTTCCCGGCTGGACAGAAACACATACAAAACAAAGGCTTCTTATAAGCCTATACGCTTCAACCATGATAACAGCCACCGTAGCCACACTGGCCAAAAGAAAAATCAAATGGACCCTAAGATTAACACCCATATCCACAATATCCGTCACCGCAATACTCGCATACTATCTCCTCACTGAAGGCTCTTATCCCATACCACAAAATATGCAAACCCCAGTCCTAGAACTGATAGCTATAGCACTAATTCCCTCAATAATCACCGTCGCAGCACTCAAAAAAATACGCCGGCAAATAGCAACAAAGCATCAACAAAACCAATTATACCCACCCCAAGACACAAATTATAACAATCACCAAAACAACCCCAAACGCAACCCAAGCACAAACAGTTACCCCGCCAACCACAACGAAGATACTTACAAAAAAGCATACTTAGCAAGAAGAAACAAAACACCTACAAAAATACAGAAAGCCTACTCAACTAACACTAACACAAAAGCTAACCAAAACGCCAGCAGAAGCAAACTAATATATGAAGTGGAATCCAAAAACATCCTCCGAATCCCCAAAGATAACAAAGAAATAAGACAACTTCTGAATAGGGATAAAAAAAGAACAGAAAAAAGCGCAGAAGACACCCTTTGGGAAGAAAAAACGAAGAATAAAAAATCAAATTTTGAGGAAAAACGAAAAAATGAAAACTGAATCATTCACCGAGAAAAAAGGGAAAACCAAGGAAAGGGGACGCCTTTTGCAACAGTTTCAAAATAAGTGGACTTAAATAGTCAAAAACCCAAAAATACCACATATTTAGGCAGCACTCCTATTTGTAGGGATCTGTTTTTGTGGCTGGCTTGAAAGAAACCATCTCCCCACTTTTTAACACCTCCCACTTTTTAACACCTTAGTGTAAAAAATGGAGGTGGGAGGGGACGCGGAGGCAGGCTAAAGGCAAGGTCACCACAAAAATTCAGCCCCCGGAGTATTGTTTAAACATATGGGTTTCAACTTGTACATTTTCTCAGTTGTGGTTATCTGGGGAGATGTGGTTTATTGGGCTTTGTTGGGCTTGTTTTTCAGCCAGTTCTGGGTGTAATTGCTTTCTGGCACACCACAAAAAATCTGGTTCACTCATATAGATTTAAGTGTTGGGCAGTCCAAAACGTATACCTCCCATATAAGGGAACAAACCAACATGTAAAAGCCCCACAATAGGGGTTCATATGATGTGGAGAAAAGCCATAATGCAAAACACCTCCCAAATAATTTACAATCCAAACTGGGAAAGCATCCCTATATGAAATATGCAAATGGTGCACCTACCACCAAAAATTAATTGCTAAAACCTTTTTCGGCGCCTACACCAAACCCCCTCATAAAAAAATGCCCCAACTGTGGATATCCCACCACAGTAATCTACGACGAAATAATCTACGCATACGGAGTGTGCGGAAGGATACCCATAGAAAAATACGTAATATCGCTCAACAGTTCAAAAAAAGGTATCCAACGTGGAGTATGCATACGAATGTTACCACTGCGCAAACACCTTAAAAATCACAGCCCTACACATATGCGGCGACGGAAAACTTGGTGAATGCAACGCTCTCAAACGAAACAGAGGAACCGTTCTGACCCAGCGTTAACCTTGCCTAACTTTGGTTCTTCCTCCCTTAAATTTCACGGGAAGGTTTTCGCTAGGGAAACGGTTGAAATGGCACATCCCTCTTGCTTTCGGTGGGGAATGTTTCCAGTTGTGGCCCTGCCCTCATTGGCTTTTTCGAGCCTTCCGCATTCCGGGCTGGAGTCGGCTGCACGGCACATGTATGTGTGGTTGTTTTTGAAGAATGATGGGTTTAATGGTTTTTCTTTAATGTTAACAGTTGGAAATTTCTCAGGTTAACAAGCTTTATTCCAAAATAGAAGCAGTTTTAACACCCCTAGCATTCGAGGGCATAAGATGCCACAAAAAATCCCAAACACAACAGCTTAACAAAAAACAAATATAGAAACAGTCAAACCAAAAAAGGGCTTCAAAAAATCACAATTTTAGGCAGGCTGCCTCTTCTTAGCCAACTCGTACACAAGCTGGGCAATTTTCTCAAAAGCCTCATTCACACCAACACCAGACTTCGCACTAGTTTCAAAATACGGAGCATCGCCCAACTTGGCTGCCAAAACGCTACCCATCTCAGAACTAACCTTACGCTGATCGTTTAAATCCACCTTATTCGCAAGCAAAACCTTTGGGATCTGGCCACAAATATTAGTCAACTCTCTATCCCAATTAAGAACACTATCATAACTATCAACACGGCTCACGTCGTAAACATACATTGCGCCCATAGCACCCTTATAAAACAAAACCCGAACGTCACTAAAATGCGGCTGACCCGCCAAATCCCAAATCTGCAACTTAACAGGCTTATCATCAATAACCAAGCTCTTAACAGCAAAGTTTGAACCAATCGTCATGATGTAGTCTGTTCTGAATGAACCTTCGGTCCACTGTTTGATTAAGGAGGTTTTTCCTACTGCTCCGTCGCCCACTACGACTATTTTGAAAACGAATCCTAGGCTTTTCATTTGCTTTCCTCCGGTCTGAGTCTAATAATAGAATCTCTGTTTGGCTATTTTTATTTTTTGCTCACATTTATTGGAAAAGTTTTTGCCGTTTAACTGTTTGTGTTTGCCTGTAAACATAGGTTTCTTGCACGTTTTGCAGCTTTTTGGGATTGATTTTGATTCGTTTTGTTATTTGTTTACCGATAGGTCTATAAGTTTCTTATATTATTTTGTTTGTGTGTTGGTTGGTGGTTTTTATGTCGCGTAAACCTTTGGGTGTTCAAATTTTGTCGGTTACTATTCTGTTGGCTTCTTTGGTTTTTTTAGTTTTGGGCTATTATTTCTATAGACTTTTTGCCCCTTCTTATAATTTGTTTGCGCCCTTTCCTGGTGTTCCTCAGTTATACTGGTTGCCTTTGTTTTTTGTTTCTTTTGGGGTTTTGGGTTTGGTGGTGGGTTTGGGTTTCTGGGGAGTTAGGCGGTGGGCGTATCTTTTAACTATTGGGTTTTGCGTGGTGTTTATTGGTTTTGGAGTTTTCTTGGTGGGTTTGGGTTTATTGGTTTTGGGGTTTTTAGATGTTTTTTCGGTGGAGTTGTTTAGCGTTTCAGCTCTTTTGGTTTTGGGTGTTACGGGGAGGTTTTTTGCTTCCTTAATGCTAGGGGCTGGCTTTATTTTTATCGTGTTGAGCGTAGTTGTTTTGAGATATCTTACTGGTGAAGTGAAGTACGTTTTTTATTGAAAGGCGTTAAATGAAATTTTTTATTTTTGTGGTTGCCTTTTTGGGATTTGGATTTTGTGGTTCGGTAATGGTTTTCCTAGATGAGTCTACTTTTTTAGGTTTTAGGCATTTTTTAATTTTTTAATGCAAAACACTTATATTTCATAAGGATATTATTGGAAATTCATTGCTGGCTGTATGTTAGTGTATTCATTCGCGGTACTATTGGTGTCTTTGAAGGTTTGGTGTTGTTTGTGGCATCTGTTGAGAATAGATTTGTTCGTCGGTGGGTTGATGTTAGTGATTTAAGGAAGGGGCAGATTTTTGTTTTTCTGACTAGTATGGCTTGGGGTTCGTCTTTCGTTGTTATTAGGTGGGGCGTGGATTTTCTTAACCCGTTTGTGTATTTGTTTTTCCGTTTTGTGGTGGCTTCTGTGGTTACTTTGCCTTTTCTTAGGTGGGTGGGTGCTGGTGGACTTAGAGAGCTGCTTTTTGATAGGAGGGTGGTTTTTGTGGGTTTGATTAATACTTTAGCGTTTTTCTGTGAGTTTGTGGGTATGGAGTATACTACTGCGGGAATTTCTGCATTGTTGACGAATGTGAATGTGGTTATTATTGCCTTTTTGGCTTACTTCTTTCTGGGCGAGGATATGGGGAGGAGGAAAATTGTTGCTTTGACTTTGAGTGTTTTGGGAGTTTTTTTGATAGCAGTGAATGGGGACATTGCAAATCTGCAGGGGGGAGAGTTTCTGGGAAACTTTTTGATACTAGTTTCGGGGGCTCTGTGGGCGGTTTACATAGTGGTTATGAAGGTTATTGTGGATAACAAGTCGCGTAGGCATGGCGAGGTGAATTCTATGAATCTCACCTATGCGGTTACCTTGATGACGACGGTTTTCTCCCTGTTCCCTGTTCTAATTTATGGATTTGAGGATTTTTCTCTGATGTCTCAGGTGGCCACGGTTCCCGCTCTTATGGGAATTTTGTATATGGGGTTTGTGTGTACCACTCTGGCCTATTTCTTGTACTTTGAGGGGTTGAAGCGTATTAGTGCCTCTGTTTCTGGTCTGTACCTACTTTTACAGATTATTTTTGCGGTGGGCTTGGGATTTTTGCTCCTTGGGGAGGTGCCCACAATTCACACCCTTATAGGCGGTGCTTTGATAGGGGTTTCTATTTACTTGGTTTCTTGAATTTATGCTATGGTTTTTTCATAAAAATTGGGGTTTATCAGTTAAAAACTGTAGAGATAGAATGTATTTCAACATTTGAGTCTTTTTATGCGTGTTGCTTCTAACTTTTTAATCTATATATGTTGTCTAATTTTTTAATAAAATTTACTCTTTTTTTCTTATTTTTTAAGGCGAAACATTTATATTTTCTAATTATCTTATACAGCAAATTGGCGACGTCATATTGCCGGAGTGAATTCAGAGATGTTAAGTGAAGGAGGGTTAAACCTTGAAAGCCATTCCTGTGGAAGTAGGACACCAACTCGTCAAAGCAAACACCTTAAGAAGAGGCCAACTCTTCGTCATCGTCGCCAGCACCATTTGGGGCTCTTCATTTGTATTTATTAAGTGGGGAGTGGAATTCCTCAATCCATTCGTTTATCTATTTTTCCGATTCCTCATAGCCACAATCGTAACCTTGCCCATTATGAGATTTGTAAGATCCAGAGAACTCGCACATTACTTGCTAGATAAGAGAGTAGTTTTGGTGGGTCTAATTAATACTTTAGCGTTTTTCTGCGAATTTGTGGGAATAGAGTATACTACTGCGGGAATGGCAGCTATATTAACTAATGTCCAAGTGGTCTTTGTGGCGCTTTTGGCGTATCTTTTCCTAGGGGAACAGATGGATAAGCGGAAAACCATGGCCTTAACCGCGAGTGTTTTGGGTGTGCTTCTCATCGCCATAAATGGAGATCCTTCAAACTTGCAGGGAGGCCAGCTTCTGGGCAACTTATTGATACTGGTTTCCGGAATTCTGTGGGCGGTTTACATAGTTGCTTCAAAGTTTGTTTTGGAGAACAAGTCTGAAAAATATTTTGAAGTGAACTCAATGGAGCTTACATATGCAGTGACCATTCTTACTATGATGTTTTCCTTGCCTCCAGCACTAGCCTATGGACTTACCGACTTCTCTTCGATACTGGATGTTGCAACAGTCCCTGCAATTATTGGAATTCTATACATGGGATTTATGTGTACCACTCTGGCCTATTTCCTGTACTTTGAGGGGCTAAAAAGGGTGACGGCTTCTGCTTCAGCAATATATTTGATTTTGCAGACTGTTTTTGCGGTTATCTTGGCCTTCTTGTTCCTCGGAGAGATTCCGACGCTCTACACCCTATCGGGCGGAATACTGATAGGGGCTTCCATATACTTGGTTTCCTAAGTTTGCGAGGTTCACACAAAAAAATTGTTTATGTTCCCAGCTTTCTCGCGGGTCTGACTATGTATTCGCAGTATTCGTCACCTTTAGCCAAACATTTCACTTCTTGGGCGTCATATTCTCTTCCGGTGTATTTTTCCACGATGCCGGCTATAGTGCCCGCTATTATGACACCGGCGGGTTTACCCAAGTCTTTGAGTTGGCTGCAAATTGGATCGTCAAGGACTCTGAATCTGAAAAATCCTTCATCAGGGTTAAATTCCACAATTTCAAAGTTTCCAAGTCCTCGGAGAACCAAGATCTTAAAATAGTAGGTGATGACCTCTTTTAGGTCAGAGAGTTTGAATTCTTTCACTAAGGGGTAAAAGAATGAGGACCCCCTCTCCTTTTCCAGAGAGTAGATTAAAGGGTAAACGTTTTCGTAACCATAAACTTTGAATAGGTTCTTAAGCATCCAAGAGAGATAATCTCCACCTAGAAAAACGATTCTGTTGCCCATCAAGTCAACATAGCCTTGCTTAACCATTTTTAATTGCTGCTTGAAGGACTCAAAATCTTCGATTAGACCTGTTCTTATAACGATTTTTTCGGGTGTTTTTTCGTATGGCGCATAGGCATCTACGTGGCGGGGAAGCGGCGACTTTTTTACTCGGAGGTATTTCTGGAATCTTCCGTTTATTTGTTCTATTTTGAAATCTATTACGAAATCGAAAATATGTTCTAAAGTGTTTATGGTTTTGGTTTCCAGCATTCCCTTGTTAAAAACATAAATAGCGGATCCATACTGAGATATGTACATTCTTTGCTTGTAAATCAGGTTTATTATTTTTTGTACTTCAGCCTTGGCCAGAAAAACGTTTGAAAAAAAGAAGACGCTAAAAATTTGGTTTTTGAATTTTTCAATTTTAGTTAGAAGCTTTAGAAAGAAGGCCTCAATATGAATAGGGTCTCTTGGTTCACTAATCAGCACTTTCTCCTTTGATTCAATGTCTCCAAACATTTTTGTGAAACCATCTATTAGTAGGAAAAGATCTTTTTTCTCGTATTGCTCATAATTCCACCTAAACCAATCAAACCACTCTCTTATCCTCTCGGGGGGCAAGTCTAGATCGAAGACAAAGCCGAAGTCCCCATGACACAAACGGTAGTAAAGAATTTGAAGGGCTAAAGCTTCAGCCATAGAACCAGTTTCAGTTAAAAACAGGATAGGGGCATTTCTGTAGAAGCCCCCTCCTAAAAGAGTGTCCAACTCACTAATTCCAGAAGTAATTAAATCCATAATAACCACTCCTAGTAAACGTATGCACCTCTCCTGTCCACCAGTCGCTGTTTACAATCCCAAATGGTGATGTGAATACCCCTGATTCTATTCAAGGAGCAACAATAGGAACTAGAGCGTATCTAATCAATGATATAATTTGGAAAATTAATATTTTTTTTCCATTTCTCATAAATAGGATTCGTGAATTAAACTCGTTTGTAAAACTGGTTTTTCATAGTTAATTTTATCAGTCCACGAACGAAAATATGTAGCTCACACTTTTGGTGGTTCGCCCAAAAAAATTATAATGGCGTTTGTGGGTACAATACTTTTAATTAGTTTTTCATAGACGGATGAGGTGGAATTATTGAAAGCGCTTCTTTGGGATGGTGGAGCATTCCCTGAGGGGTTTCACTTAGAAGATGTTGAAAAACCAGTGCCTAAAAGGAACTGGGTTTGTATTGAAACCAAACTGTGTGGCATATGTGGCTCGGATATTGGGGTTATAAGTGGAAGAATGCCGCTCCTTGCAGATTTTCTGGTGAAGCCAACAATTCTTGGCCATGAAGCTTTGGGAGTCATAAGTGAAGTTGGGGAGGATGTGGTTGACTTTGAAGTTGGGGATAGAGTAGTTTGTGAGGGATTAGGGGGCTGTGCCGAGCTGGGTGTGGCTCCCTGTAAGATGTGCCAAATTGGCCGGTATAATCTCTGCTTGAATATTGCTAAGGCGGGCAGCGGTGTGGGAGCAAGTCAAGCAAACGGTGGAGGGTTTGCAGAATACTTCTTAGCTCATAAGTCAAAGATTTACAAAGTTCCTAGTAGTATAACCGACGAGGAGGCTGTTCTGACAGAGCCTCTCAGTGTAGCGGTTCATTCCTGCCTCATTGGCAATCCTTCGGGAAAAAGGGTGGCCATTATTGGAGCTGGAGCTATTGGATTGCAGCTTCTTCAAGTTTGCAAAGTAATGGGGGCAAGGGAAATTTTTGTGATAAGTAAGTATGATTTTCAGGCTAGGTTGGCGGAGAGGCTAGGTGCAGATAGGGTGTACTGCTTGGAGAGAAACCAGATTCCAGTTTTGGAGATAGCGCTGGAAACCGGTGAAGGAGTAGATCAATGCTACGAAGCTGTGGGAAGCGAACAAACGCTTCAGGATGCTATTGCAGTGACGAGGCAGGGAGGAGATATTATATTCGTAGGGGTGATGGGGCAAGCGAGAATTGACTTCGTTATGTTTAGTGCTAAGGAACTTAAGCTACATGGCACCTGGTATTATGCTAACGAGCCGCAAGTAGCCAGAACTTCTACAGAAGTGGCGTTAGACCTATTGAGGAGGGGCAAGGTTAACAACAGACTACTGCTTACGAAGACCTATAGGTTAGAAGAGTGGAGAGAAGCCTTTGAGGCACAGATCAATAAGAAAAAGTATGAATCAACAAAAATAGCCTTCAGATATGACTAAGCCTTTTTTCAAGACGCACAAGAACCTAATTGTTGATACCTGTGATGCTTAAGTAACCTTCCGAAACATAAATAAAAGGAGACGTTCAAAATCAACTGTAGAAAGATTTGTTGGAGATTTAGTTTCAATGAGTAAAGATAAGCAAGAGTTCCCCATGGATTTCATGTTGAGGCCTAAGAAGTTTGAGAGTAAGGGAGAAGTTGGAGAATTTGTGGAAACGCCCGAAAGGCGGAAGAAGCGTCTCCTTTTACTGGTGCGTTCAGGTATATTTCACTTTTTGGAGGAGTTGGTAAAGGAGCAAAAAAATCTGGGGATAACTGATGATGAAATAAGGGAGAACGTTTATGTGGGAATAGAGATGAGGAAACACAAGGTGCATGAACTTCACAACCCTAATCCCATATTTGAAAAAGCGGCTGAGGAGTACTCCAAGCTGCAGGCAAGATTAGCACAGCTCTCCCCCCAAGAAATATTAGAAGAGAACAAAAGGATTATTCTAAAATTTGCTCCTCCGAAAAAGTGAAACTCCATAAATAATGGGCAATTAACTTCTATTAACCCAACAAAATTTAATTCTTCATCCTGCGTTCATTAATTGCAAGCTCCAAAAATATTTTAATGCATTTTATCCTACTTTTTTAAAACATTAATGTAAAAATAAATTTAAATGGGTAAGAAAACAATATATATTACGTAACGTCTTGACGTGGACGGTTGGGTTGGGTCTCGAATATTCAGTAAGAAAACAATATATATTACGTAACGTCAAAGATTGGGGCAAAGTCATTTAGTCAAACAACGGTTGGGGGTAATAAAGCAACGGAAGGCTGTAATAATGGCAGTGGAAGAAAGGGAAATTAGAAAAAAACCGCCGCATATGTTTCCCAAAGATGATGAACTTGTTAACCACAGCGATGACATCTTGGGCGCACTTGAAAAGTTAAGCAAAGGAGAAACAGTTTTTGTCTGCTCAAAAAAATTGTCTATTCTGATGAGAAGATTCGGCGAAGACGCCATAGTCAGATGCATCCGGTACAAGGGCAAATCGATTTTTCGCATAGAGCCCTTAACCAAAAGCTGAAAACATTTCGATTCCCCCCACATTTGATTTATATAAAGTTTCGGGAGATCGTGAAACAAAAATAAATCTCCCTACATAGGTGTCTAGCTCTTGGGAGCCAATCTGGTATTATATGCTTCCTTTTTCTGAAGGGAGGGCTATTTTGGCTTCTTTTCCGGGTGGGAAGCATTAGCCAGAAAAGCCTTCCTTCGAGGTTTAGAACCCCAGTATCCGTTACCCAATCACAACAGCTAAATACATATCTCCCTACAAATAGATTTTAGTCACCATAGTCCACATGTCAAAAACCTACATAAGCTCTGCTTCTCAGACAAAACATGAAAAATGTTTTTCATAGCAAACCCACATAAGCTTCGCTTTTTAGATAAAGGATGAAAACCTAGAGTTTTTCATAGCAAACCCACATAAGCTTCGCTTTTTAGATAAAGGATGAAAAATCTTTTCTTGTCCCGTTGTCTTATTGTGATGTTGTGGGCGCCGGTGAAAGACCGTTTCTACTTCGGGGCTTTTGATCCCCTTATGATGGTAAACTGGTCTTCGTCCCTCCTTGACGGCTAGATAAATTGGGCGTTGGAGCCCGTATAGCAAATTGTCGTCACGACCTTGAAGGGGCGTTCTCCCGGCGATAGATTCGCAGGATCTTTGCTATGGTTTTTTGCCGTTATGTTCCCTGATAATTTATGGTTTTATCGGTGTTTTTCCTCAATTTTTAATATTTCTACCTTTTAAGTGGTGAGAAACAGTTTTGAGAAGCGCCAAAAAAAGGCCCAAAAACACGAGATTTTGCGAATCTATCGCCTGGAGGGCTACCACCTCGTGGTGGAGAGGGTGGGGGACGTCAGCCGGAGCGACGTGGAGCGGCTGAGCACTCTCCCCCCTCCCGGACATCCTCCGGTGGATGCTCGGAGGAATGAGGGGCCGGGTAATAATTTTGAAAAGTTTTTTGTCATTTGGTGTCCCGGGCATAAACGGTTAATGAAGTCTTCTTTTCCCCAAAAAAAGCGTTTTTTGCCCTCTTTTTCACGGAGACCAATATAACTAA
>JAHQXB010000158.1 GCA_029856435.1 Candidatus Jordarchaeia archaeon | reverse complement strand
TTATAATTTTTTTAATAGATTATTTGCTTCAATAGGGGGTGTAAAAGAAACTTTTTGGATATTTTTGGGGTAAAGACTTAAATTTTTGTTTTTTATAATTTCCCTAAGACTTGATATAGAATAGGTGCTTGGTCTCTTTAGGATTTAAGGTTTTATGAATTCGGATGGTTGCGGAGGATTATAAAGTGGTCAAGTGCGATTTCTGTGGTAAGGAAGACTACCTACCCTTCAAGTGCCGAAATTGTGGGGGTTACTTTTGCATAGAACATCGCCTCCCAGAAAATCATAATTGTACTTCCACGCTTTTAGTTTCAGAAAAAGGGAACAATTTGGAAAGAGCACCAGCGAAGATGGAAACAAAACATGAGGAGAGAACCTTTGATAGAGATATAGTTCCTAAACGCATCGTATATGATAAGTCCGCTGCTAGATTGGCAAGAATAGTGCCTTCTAAAAAAGAAGTCGCCCACCTCTCTATTGCCACTTTCATTGTTTTGGTTGTTGTGTTTTCAAGTTTAATTTACAGTGTAGTATGGGTTTTGAGTAGTGGGCTGGGCAATTTTGTGTTTGGAACTCTTATCTGGATGATCTTCAACGGATTAACCTGGTTGGTTTCTTTTGTACCATGGTTGTCAAACTTTCTACTGGTCTTTCGAATCGATAATGCTTTGTGGTTAGGAGCCATTGTTGTGGTGAGTTTTCTACTACATGAATTCGCCCATAAATTTGTTGCCGAAATGTATGGTCTTCGAGCAGAATTTAGATTAATATTTAGTGGCGTCCTTGTGACACTAGTTTCCATTATTTCTCCTTTAAAGTTTCTAGCGCCAGGCGCAGTAATGATTTCTGGATCTAGCGATTGGCATACTGTAGGCAAGACTTCTCTTTCAGGACCTTTAGTTAACTTGGTGCTAGGCATAGTTTTACTAGGATTATCCTTTATTTTCCAAAATTTCACTGTTCAATCTTTATTCTCGCAGGTGAGCTTATATCAAATATTGATTGTGGGGGCGAGTATAAACGCAGATATAGGAATATTCAACATGTTACCTTTCGGACCCCTAGACGGCCTCAAAATTATGCGGTGGAAATTTCCAGTATGGCTTGTGGTTTTCTCAGCGCTATTGGTAATTAGAATATTTCTGTTCTCCCTGTTTTACTGGTAAACATTTTGGAAAAACGATTTTCACCAAAAAGGTTAGCATACAATTTTCTGATGCCATATTTCATTATGAATTTGTTATAAAAGGTCAATTAGCATAGATGCCAAATCTATTTCCAAGGTTTGGTGGTCTATTTTTCTGATGGGAATGTATTTACCTTTTATGGATTCTACAGCTTCTCTCAAGTCGCTTTCATTTTCGGTTTTGCCAATTTGTACTAATGCGAATTTTATTTTAGGGTCTTTATCTGCGATTTCTTGGAAGATTTCGAAGTTCTCTGCTTTTTCCAAAGAGGTGATTATTACAATTAGGGTTGGAATTTTTCCTCCTATTTTTTCAGTGAACTCTTTAATTTTGCTTCCTGCTTCTTTGAGGTCTGCTTTTCCCTCAGGAGACTGGCACTTGTCAATTATATATGATGAAAGCACTTTTAGGGAGAAATTTTTTCTATTTGCGCTGAAATCCATGTAGGGTATTACCTTTGTTTTTTCTAGTATGGTGAACAAACTGCTTTGATTAGAGTAAGATATGACGGATGCCTTATTTAGATTGCTTTGTTCTGAAAGATTCTTTAAGCAGGAAATCCCAATTAAAGCTACAGCGTTGTTTTTTCTGATTTTTCCGTCATGGATTTGTTTTTCGAATTTCTCCACTTGATTTGCATCCAGTGCAGTAAATAGATCCACCATTTTTTCAAATTCGTCAATGGGTACTTCTGATTCTTTCATAATTTCGGACACGTCTATGACTAGGAGTAGATTGTATGGTTTAATCAATTTTTTAGAGACAAAATTAATTATGGTCTTTCCTTTTTTGATAATTCCAAGCTTCTTGTCTTCAAGCTCAGGTTGAAAATAAACAGGCCTTATAATGGTTGGGGAGTCCAAAAATAGCATCGATAGTATAAGCCTCATGTCTTTTCCTATATAGATTCCATCTAGTTTTTCATAGAGTAGATCCATCTTATCTTTAATTTTAACTAAGAATTCTGGTAGTTTCATTTCTTCTGAGGATTCTACTGCAAAGTCCACTTGTCTGAGAAGGTCAAGTTTGCCAGTATATTTTTCTATTTTTACAGTGTCTCCCTCGAAGACGTACCAATCGTTCATAAGTTCTTCGTTAACTTGTAGGTCTCCTAGAGAAACATCTTCAAAGCTTTTCACTAAAGCGGCGTACCAGTCCCCTGTAGCGGTAGGTTCCACGATGATTACATCATAGTCATTTAGACCGAGAGCTTGCATGTCTTTGGGATTGATTCCTACAACCTTTTCTCTGAGCGGAGCCGCAGAGAGCGTGTATATTTTAAGTTCGTCTCTTTCAATTGTGTTGGTTTTGTAGAGTGCCTCAGTAATTAATTCGGATACTTCACTATCCGAGGAGATAAAGTGGGCTTGTCTTAGCAGATTCTTTAGGTTTTCGTTATTTCCAACATTTTCAATTGTCTTATTTTTAAACCCGCTTAAGGTTTTAGGACTTAGCACTGCTAGTGCTAGGGCGTCACGGGTTTTGCTTCCTCGGGATTTCATAAACAGGATGGTAACGCCATTTTCCTTTTCCTTTGTGGACTTTAAAGTTAGTAAATATTTTGAAATATCGACAACCCCATCTTCACTTCTTGCCAAAAAGTCACACGAACTAATTTTTATTGCGCCCCTTTTTATATAATAGCTCAATAATTCTTCGAACATTTTCGCTGCCTGTTCAGAATACTCATCAATAGCCATAACGCATTTTTCTTCTACTGGACCGGCCGTTGAACTGTAGCGAGGCGGAATCAATTCTAAGGCGTTCGCTCCCATTATTCTCCTAAGATCGGCCGAGTTCCCCACAAAATCATAGCTGAAAAGGTATCTTAAAATTTTTACAATATCACCAATTTTGCAAAAGGGATAGTTAGTACCGAATAATATTTTCTTAGACCAATTGGGTACGTTACTTTTCATTGAACTTATGAAGGAAACTAGGTTTTTAACCTCCAAGCCAGATGGATCAACATAAATATTATCCCCTTCTAGAATTTTCCAGAACAAATCCTCATTTGAATCATACTCGAAGCAATTAAGAATAATTGGAGTTAGATTGCCACCAATTTCTAACCTAGCATCCTTTAATGATTCATAAAATGTTTCAAATTTTTTTGAGCTCAACATCTCTATCATAAGCGGTGTATTCTTATTCTGTAGGAGCCTAAGTACAGATTTAAATGACCCTTCTAAAAAGTCAAATTTAACCTTAATACCAGCAAAACCCTCACTCTGAGCCAATCGAACCTCATTCTCTATCGAACTTGTACTTGAAGACATCACATATTTGAAAGTTGTGAAACGTTCCAAGCCAGAAAGAGCGCTCCACTTCAAAATTAAATTATTATTCCCTAAAACTTGAGCTTCATCATTTTCAACTTTTACATGATCCACGCTGATGGAGGCAATTTTACTCACATAGGGGGCCACAAAGAACTCGTCAAACAAAGTTTGTGAATTCTCTTTACCTTCCAACAAGAGAGGAAAGCCAACAAACTCACTGGTACCACTATTCCCCTCTAGCCTATATTTAAGACTTGATTCCCCAGACAATTCCTTAAAAAAGGCTTTCCCTACCGACTGACAAAACTTGAAAAAATTATCGCGATTATAATTCTTTATAGGTGGGCCTCGATCAACACCTAAATGCATGTGAACATCGACAAGGTAAAAATCACTCAGTGTTCCATCATCTACACACCGGGCAAGGAACAATGTCATTTACCTCTAAATGGGGCGATTTTAGTAAAAATCCTAAGATTAACATTGCAAAAGTACTTTTTAAACACTATGGAAAACAAGCCAAAATAACTAAATGGAAATGGCTACACAAAAAAAGTTGATTGGAACCTGTCCCCCCTTTAGTCCAATATTAGAAGTTACTATGCACAATTATAAAGATTTAAAAGTCCTGTGAAAGAATATAGAAGCAAGGGTAAATACAACATAAGGGAGAAGGAGAAAATGTTAACAGCCCAACTACAGTTTCAAACCTCACTATTGGAAAACCCAATATTCATAGCATTTATAATAGTTTTAATACTCATTTTACTAGTTATTATAAGTGGACTCCGCGTATACCGAGAATATGAGCGGGCCGTAATATTCCGCTTGGGGAGAGCACTACCGGGAGCTAAAGGTCCAGGACTAATCTATGTAATTCCTATCATAGATCGAGCTGTTAAAGTGGATTTGAGAGAGAGCTTCTTTGATGTGCCAAGACAGAAATGCATAACAAAAGATAATGCTCCTGCAGAGATCGATGTTTTAATTTATCACAGAATTATGGACGCCTATGATTCAGTTATTAAGGTTGCAGACTGGAAGGGGGCCGCCGTGGGATTATCTCAAACCACCCTTAGGTCGGTGGTGGGGGATATAAATCTTGATGAGATTCTGGCTGAGCGGGAACGCATAAATAATATACTCAGAGAGAAATTGGATGAAGTCACAAACCGTTGGGGCGTTAAAATTACAAGTGTCGAAATACGGGAAATATTGCCCCCATCACAAGTTCTCGAAGCAATGATAAAACAAATGGAAGCAGAAAGAATGAGAAGAGCTACCGTCACTGAGGCTGATGGAACAAGGGTGGCCTCCATAAAAACGGCAGAGGGACAAAAGAGGGCAACAATTTTGAGAGCGGAGGCCGCAAAGAAGGCCCTCATTCTTAGGGCCGAGGCTAAGAGGCAGGCATCCATTTTAAAGGCAGAAGGCTACTCCCAAGCTCTGGAAATCATACAGGGAGTGGCGAAGAATATAGATACCAAAACGCTAGGAATACAGTACCTGGATACCCTTAGGAACATGGCTGCTGGAAACTCTCGGAAATATGTCATCCCGACAGAGCTACTAAACATCACGGGTCAAATCGGAAAAGCGTTCGGAGCCAAAACATCCAACCCAGAAAAGAAAACAAGCGAAGAATAAAACCGGAGTTATAAAAAACCATTTTCAGATTTTTTGCATCCCTTATTTTGATTAACCTTAAGCCACTAACACTTCCATCTTTCAGAGAAAAACCATAAGCCCACGAAAAAGCAAAAATGTTGCTGGATACACCGAGAGGAGCAAAATTATTCAGATAGAGTCTGCGAAGTGCGATCAAAGGTACCTCTTCGATAAAGAATAATATGAATATTTAAAGATTAGAAACCGAGTTTTATTTTAGAGTTAAGTAATGCCTTAAACGGCACATTTTTAATTTGCAGAAAGAATATATCCACATAGAAAAAAGTAAAAGGAAGCGATTAAAGAATGATTTTGAGACACATTTTAGCATTTATAGTATGTCTTGCAACAATGTTCGGGATTATCTACTTCGTAGCTATGGGACACACTCTGATGAACCTGTACAATGCTTACAGTTTGTGGCTGTTGCCCTTGGAGAGCAGTGGACAGTATACAGCATTCTGGTCCAATGTTAAATTTGCAGTCACGGACTACTTGATACGCCCCTACACATTAGCCACCGCAGGTCCACCTGCACAGACCTTTGTTCCAATTGCAGCCCTAAGCCTTGCAGGCTTCATTTCCGGACTCATTACGAAGCATCCTTTGAAGGCCATAATCATTGGAATAATATGCTCCTTCATAGTGGTTATCGGCTACTTCGCCTGGGGCATTTCTGGTCACCTTGACTGGAGCTCTATATTCGGCATCATCACTGGCGTTTCTGGTTGGGATTATGCACTTCTCTTTGGACTGCCGGCAGGTCTAGGGATGATAGGTGGCTTGATTACTAGAGAATGGTAAGTTCATACTCCATCCATCACATTTTTTTGGCCTTTTTTAAACCCATTTTTTCGCAGATTTAGGATCCTTTAATGGGATTGCGTAGCGTCCCATCATCACACTTCCCGCTTTTGGGAGAATAAATATACCATGCCGGTGAAAAAGCAACTCCAAACCATTTTGAGAAAAGCACAATCACCCAAAGAGCTTCCCAGAATCTGCGAAATATCGGTTTTAAAAACATTTAAAACTCATTTGTCAAAGAATACTTCATTCTAGTTGAAGAGCTCAAGTTCCGAGGATAAAAAGTGTCATAGGCCCTCTCATTTTTTCCCGCGTTGGATTTTTGTT
This sequence comes from Candidatus Jordarchaeia archaeon, assembly GCA_029856435.1. Taxonomy (GTDB): domain Archaea; phylum Asgardarchaeota; class Jordiarchaeia; order Jordiarchaeales; family Jordiarchaeaceae; genus Jordiarchaeum. Next base: position 30,076 of record JAHQXB010000158.1, on the reverse strand, counting down.
TTTTTATTATTCCCATAGGGCTTTTATAGCTCTTTTATCTAGGGTTTCTGGTTTAACTATTTCATCTAGTTTTTGTGTAATATCAGAGAAGTCTTCAAGATTTCCTTTAAAAGTTTCTATCACTGATCTTTTTTCTTTAAGTATTTTGTTTAAAGCATCTATAATTCTTTTTGCGTTTTCTTGATCCTTTTTTATGTCGTCAACCACAATTACCGTTGTGATTTCTAAATCGTCTTCAGAATGAAATATGAAGGTGTATTTGCCTAAATTCATACTGTGGAGTTCTGTTTCTTTTTCCTGTAAAAGTGTTTCAGCAAAGGATTGTATTGCTGAAAAGAAGCCGGATACTAGATTAGAGTCCACACTAACCGATTGGTAGTCTTTATGAAACAGCAGGAGACCTGAAGATTTGAAGACGTATAAGTTTCTTATGGCCATATGTTTCCCTATTTTTTTCCCTTAATTTAGAATCTTTTTAATTTTTCCATTAAGGAATATGGGTGATGCAGATTTATTCGATTCCATCTCCCTAATAAGGCTCCAAATCGTGAAAGAAGCCCTATAAACACCCCCTTTTTGAGGCGAAAACGAACGATTCTACATCACCAAGGAATATGAAAAATTTTGTATAAGTAATTTAGGGGTATATACAATTATTTTGTTAAACATTTGCATACTATTAAGTTTTAGTACTTGAATAATTTGAAGCATAATAAGGTTTTTTGGATTTTTCAAGAAAAGGTTCTTTGAATATTATCTAAAAAATACTATATTTAATATAATTTCATGTTAATTTCTCTCAGTGGCATAGAGGAGGATTAAAAGTGGAGTCGCTTAAAGATTATGGGTTGAAGGCAGTGGCATTAATTGGCATGGATCAGGAATATGGGCCAATGTTAAAATGGGAAACGAGCCTTGACGGAGAGACATCGGTAAAGGAAATGATAACTGAGTTTTACACCATGTTTATGGTGGGGATGCACCGCAACATCCTGCCCAAAGCTATAGTTTTTAAAGATAAAAATGTGGTTGTATCTTCATACAAATATAACCTTCTCTGTCTATTTCTTAAACGAGGAGTAGATATGGAGAGCTTTATGACTTATGCTGAGAGTATCATGCATAAATATAGTGGCAATCCTTCCAAGCTTTCTTGTCTAAGAAGTCTCGCAGCACGGGTTAACCAATTCGGGAAGAGAAACCAGTAACAGGGGTGATGCCATATGTTTAGGCAGCACTCCTGTTTGTAGGGATCTGTTTTTGTGGCTGGCTTTGAGAGAAAACATTTCCCCATCTTTTTAACACCTTGTGTAGAAAAATGGAGGTAGGGAGGGATGCGGAGGCAGGCTAAGGCAAGGTCACTACAAAAATTCAGCCCCCCGGAGTGTTGCTTAAACATATGGGGTGATGCAGATTTATTCGATTCCATCTCCCTAATAAGGCTCCAAATCGTGAAAGAAGCCCTATAAACACCCCCTTTTTGAGGCGAAATCGAACGATTCTAAATCATTCAGTAACAGGTTTAATAAAATTTTTATAAGCCATGTTGGAAAAAACAGTTTTACTTATCCCTGTCTTTTCCTTCTAAAATTCATTGGGGTTTGTTTAGAGTTTATAATATTTTAAATATTTGTTTTTACGTGATTTTTTACTGTTTTGCTGCGGGACGCTATTTTTCCTATTATTTTTATAGGGTTTTTTGTTATTTTCGCATATTATCCTTTTAATTATTGTGAAGTTCTCAATAAGATGAGAAAGCTATATATATACATTCAACCAATTTTGTTATACGTGCGACTGTGCAGAAATACTTCTGCGTAAGGCTATGCAATGAGGGTAAAGCGAATGTGGAAAAAGGCCGAGCTCATGAAGGTTTTCAGAAGAATCAGCTCACCCGAAACCGATTCACCTCTACACGAAGTCTGCAAATGGTGTGGATGGTACCAAAAATTAGAGACCAAAAGTTTATTTGGATCCCGGGTTAAAAGGCCCCACAAAAATTGCCCTCGCTGTGGTTGCCCGACAACAATAATTGCCGATGAAATAGTATACTCCTGTGCCGTGTGTCGCAGAATGTTCATAGAAAAGTATGTGGTATCCATCGATAAAGTCAAGAATGTATCCTCTGTGGAGTACGAGTATGAATGTTTCCATTGTGGGAACACCTCAAAAATTACTGCTCTTCATCTTTGCGGCGATGGAGAACTCGGCGAATCCGACGCATTGCTAATAAGGGGAGAAGAGAAACCCATCGGGTTCGAATGCATAAGGTGCCACAAATTTATTCCAAACACTAAAAACTAGACGTGACAATTTATAGCCAAACGCTATAACAGTTCCTCTTTAGAAATCTACTTTTTGGTAATGTTTCTTACCCTTTGCAGCTTGAATACCTTTTATTATTTTTTTTCCGTTTTCCCAATTACACCTCTAACAAGAATTTAGATATTCAAGTCTTCTAATTTTTTCAGACTTGTGAAACCTACAAAGTAAACCATAGGTATGGAAAATGGGATGAAAGTATTATATCCATAAATTTTTTAATCCGTGTTAATAGATAGTTTCTTGCAATGTCTTCATCAATTAGTAATTGCTCATAATTTTAGGGTAACAAATTTAAGGATAATAGAGCTTCATTAAATTAAATTTTAACGCATTGAATTGAGGACTGAAAACCGTGTCCATAGCTTATGACATAGCAAGAAAAAATGTGGTTATCTGTAAATCCGACGATCCTCTCCCAGAGGTTGCAAGAATGATGGTTAATGAGGAAGTTGGTTCACTTTTAGTTGAAGATGATTCAGGTGAAATTGTGGGAATAGTGACAGATAGGGAAATTTTTCGGGTGATAGCTGAGGGAGAGAATCCGCAAGATCTTATAGCAGAGGATGTAATGATAAGTCCAGTCTATAAGGTGAATAGAAATGCTCCTATCATAGAGGTTGAGAGGATTTTTCAGCAGACAGATGCGGAGAGGATCGCCGTGGAGGACGGTGATAAAATCGTAGGGATAATTAGTAGAAAGATTTTTGATAGGTTAATGAGCATGAAGGATACTGGCAGACTCCTCCCAGTTTAAATATCAAATTTGCCATCGTATGAGATAAGTAAAAGTTGTTTAGAAAAATAAAGTTTAGAAAAGGAGAGCAGCCGTTTTATATATAGAGATTAGGTAGACCACAATTTTGTAGGTAGGGATAATTTTTGATGAATAATTTCCCCTATTCAAGAAGTTGGGGACTTGATAAATTAAGGGAATTAAAAAAAGATGGTTTAGACGAAAAGGAGAAAAAAAAGTTATTCCGCAAGCTCGAAAAGATTGCTCAAAAAATAGAAAGCGTTATTGGAACCTTTCCAAAAGCAAACATTTGCATTTTAAATACTCAGGGCAAAATATTTTATTGTAGCAGGGCTCAGAGAAGGGAGATACTGGAATTTATATCAAACTTTGTACAAAAAAATCATGAATCTTATCCTAAGGGAAGTTATGCCATACCTAGAAGCGATCTCTCCCTAATTATTTGGAAGCTGTCAGATAACGCTGCAATTACAATCTATACTGAAGGAGGGTTGGGGGCGCTTTTGTCTAAAACACCCTACATTATGCATTTTTCAAAAAGAATTGATCAAATAGTTGTGAAGTTGAGTTATCTCCCTGCAGAAGAATGCCTAATGTTATATGAAAAATTTACGCTCGACGGATCTAAATCCGAAATTCTGCAACATGAAATTTTTTCCCCAGTTTTCCAAACCGATGAACAAAAAAGTAAACTTTCGGAGGTGTTTAACGAAGTAGAGATGAAAGTTTTAAATGAAATTGATGGTAAAAAAACAGTTCAAGAAATAGTTGAAAAAACAGGAATTCCACTAGAACTAGTTAGGAAAGCCATACAGCGAGGAATAAGTCAAAGCACAGTTAAAAGGGTTAAGCAGTATCCTCTCATTAAAAGACTGGATAGGGGAAGTTTATTACTCTTTGGGATTGATCCCTCTTACATTAATTTTTACAAGGAGCTCAGAAGACTCTGCAATGGAAAAAGAACATTAGAAGAAATTGCTAGTCTCCTTGAAATTCCTGAAACTAAACTCGTAAATATTCTTGAAAGAGTAGGTAACTCTATAGAATGGTTAAGGGAGGTTGAATAAATGAGGTTGGCTTATAAATCAATAATAATTGTATTAGCATTACTTATCATACCTGTAGTATTACTGGCGCTAATCCCTGCCCCCGTCTTGAAGTTTTCTATAAGGCTAGCCACGGGCATAGAATACCCTTTGGGGCCCTTTATTCTAGTCCTTTCAACCACTGGAGACATTATGACTCTAAGTGAATTCTTTGGGATGAATCCGCTCGTAGGTCCCGTTGTGATGGTAGTTCTAGCCACAGGGTTAATACTATTTACGGTAGCGGTAATTCAGACATGGAACCTATCTTCCCTAGTTTCAAGGAGCGCTTTATGGGAGGATTGGCGCTATATTGCCATCGCTGTGGCAGCGCTTCTTTATGCAGGATACCTCACCCTTGTCTGCTTTGTCTGGGCGGTCATAAACAATAACTACGCCATATTTAATAACCCGATTTTCCTAGTTCCAGTAATTTCCTCTCTCATACTGGCACCCGCACTCATTACCATATCGTTCTATAGGTTCAGAAAAAAGGCAGAGGACTTCGTCAAAACCCTAGAATAGGAACACTTCTTTACTAGGGGTTGGTTTCAACTAAAATGTTAAAAGAACCGGAAATATATTTTAATTTCACTGAGAAACAGAGGAAACCAAATGTATGTATTAGAGATTTTGGACAGGTGGGCCACACTGCAAGAAAGAGCGGAGGGAAAAAAGTCAGACAAAAATAAACATGTAAAAGTTTTCGAGGAAATAGAATCTTCTGGAAAAGTAATTAGGCGACGAGAATTCCTAAGAAAAACAACCTAAAATAGTTCCCCAAAAATTTGGATTCGTTAAATTGGCATTCCTCAAAATGTTGAGAAGCGCATTGTATTCTTATGTTGAAGGGAAAATTTTTACTTTACTTTTTTTGGAGTTCGTTAATTTTTGATTCAAACATTTCGGCGTAGACTTTTTCACCCAAGTCTTTTGATATTATAATTGCCATTTTGTAGAGTTTTAATGCTTCCTTTATTTCTCCCTCCATCTCGTAGGTTTCCGCTTGTGCAAGAAGAACACTGCGTTTACCATCTAGCTCCTTTTCTGCTTCCTTTCTCAGCTTCGCCAACTCTGGATCGTCGGGAACCCTCCTCCAATCCAGTTTTCCTGTAATCTCTTCTGAGGGGGACCAACTTTCTCCCTTTATTTCTCCCTGCTTTTCAGGGTTACTATTTTTCTTTATCTGGTCATGTAACTTATTGCTGAAATTTATCCAGAAAACTTTTCTTAGTGTTGCTTCCCAGTCAACCCGGGCTACGTAATCATTAGGGTTCCCAATAAAAGAAATTTTGCCATAGCTCTTATCCACGTCGCTTTCCGTCTGGACTTCCATAATTCCCTTTTTTTTATTTAAGGATTTAATTTTGAATCCCTGATCCGTGAAAAAGGCTTTAAGATCCTCAAAAACCGCTTCCATATTTGTGTTTAGTCCAATGTATTTTTTTTCATAACCGGGCAAGGTCCTTCCTCCTACAGTTCGAGCAAAGGACTACCTTTTCTAATCCGGGGCGCCTCTATTTAAATTCATGAAATTTCGTATTTTTTTCTTTTAGAACAGTGGATTCCCGTGAAATGTCAATAATATTTTTGGCTTCCATATTTATTTAAGTTCCGAAACCCAATTAAAGGCTAAGAGGTGGAAATAGGATATTGGATTATGGTTCCTTCTTTGAGTAAGCTAGAGGAAATCGTTCGCAAAAAATAGTTGAAAAAATTTATTTTTTTAGAATACTGTGTACGATTGATTCGCCTTATGCTAACAGTTCTAAAATAGCGGTGTTCCAATAGAATTACGCTGAACTACAGCCGGATGCCCATGGAGCGATTACACAACCCAAAAGAGACAAAACAACCACTAGACACCACGACACAAACCATCCAGAAATAGGGTAAACAGAACAAGCTACAAGCATTCACAACAGCCGGCGGTTCAAGAGATGGATACTCCAAAGTAAAATCAAGCGACTGCTCCACATCCACAAACAGAGAGAGAACATAAAGTACGTCTGCGTATCGTCAACATCCCAAGCACGACGACCCCAAAGACAGGGGTAACTGCCTAAACAGCAGAGAATTACAAAAATACCGACCGACACCGGTTCTGGATTGAATGAAAAACGGAAAAAACACCAGAAATTTCTACAGCTAGAGTGGAACCCTAGTGCCCTTTAGCCCAAAAAAGGGGGTGGACGAAGTTTCTATTGGTTCTAAGAATTTTTAAACAAAATTGGTACAGTTTTGCTCCCCTGCTGGGAGCACTGGAAAGGGATAAAAGATTTGGTACTACACCCATAAGCATCATTAGAGATGCCAGAGTTCTAACAGAGGACAGCATCAGGAGGATGTTTGAAGAGTATGGGAGAGTAGTTTTTGCATATTCTTTTTTCACTACGCAGACTCCGATAATTCTGGTAGAGTTAAAAAAAATTTTAGGTTGCATTAACCAGCTTGGGAGAGAGAACTTTATCCTAGTTGCAGGGGGGCCCCACGCCACTGGAGACGTTAGAGGAACTCTGAAAATGGGTTTTGATGTGGTAGTCGTGGGTCCGGGTGAAGCTAGTTTTCCAGACTTAATCTATAATGTTCAAGTGAATAAGCCAATTTACAATACTCCAGGAATCGCGTATCTTCTTGGCAACGAAGTGGTGTCAAACAAGCCAAGAGAATTATCTCTGGATGAATTTTATGGTTTCTCGGAAAAGTTTGATATGTTTCCGCCCATTGAGATTAGTAGGGGCTGTCCTCATGGGTGCAGGTACTGTGAAGTTTCCTATATTTTCGGTGGAAAAATGCTTCATAGAAGTTTAGAAGCCGTAAAAAAACATGTAGAAGCCTACGAAAAACGGTTTAGAAATAGAAGAAGCGTCGATATTAGATTTATTAGTCCAAACTCACTCTGTTACGGTTCCCAAGATGGAAAAAAAGCAGACCCCAAAGCTATTGAAGGTTTACTAAGAATTATAAAATCATATGATAATACCCGGGTCTTCTTCTGCACATTTCCCTCAGAAGGCAGACCTGAAAATTTTGATGAAGAAGTGGCAGGAATTATTTCAGAGTACTGCAGTAACAAAACTATTGCCATAGGGGCTCAGTCTGGAAGCAACCGCATACTCAAATTAATGAATAGGGGACACTCAGTAGAGGATGTTTACGCAGCAGTGGATTGCGCAGTAAAAAATGGTTTAGGCGCCTCTGTAGATTTTCTTCTGGGTTTCCCATCAGAAACAAGGGAAGACCAATATACGACTTACGAAGTTATTAAAAACCTTTTGAAGAAACGTGAAGTTAAGGCTAGGCTTCACTACTTCATACCACTTGCAGGAACGCCCCTAGCTAAAAGCAAACCTGCACCCTTAGACAAGGATGTGCTCAGAGATTTATATGAAATCGGCCGCGGCGGCAGGATTTGGGGATTTTTCGACTCGCAGATGAAGGCTTCAAAAAGGATTAGTGATTTTCAAATCTGAAAAAGGAGAAAAAAAGATGAAAGCTCATCCCATACCTGCACTTTTACCATTTTTCAGATAGTTTAACTCAAAGTCGTATTCTGTAGTTAGGCCAAGTCTATGAAGTCTTTTGTTTGCATCTTGAAAATTTTTGGCATTCCTGAGAGCCTTCCCGATGGGGCTCAAACTATAGACAGTCTTAGTATCAAAATAAAAGCTAATGGTTGAGATGATTGAGAGATTTACGCTACGGGCACCATCTCTAATTTTGAAAACTCCGTGCTCTCCCTTCCAAGCTTTTAGAGGGAGAAGGCTGGCTTCGGTTTTAACATACTTTACGGCTTTACTCATAATTGAAAAATCATCGGGAGTCATGCCTCGCGCACCCAAATATCCAGATTTCTTGGCTACAAGCTCGTACCTCCCAATAAGCTCATCCAAGGTAAGTTCCCCGTCACAACCTGAACCAAAAACAGCTATGGCTGTTGGAATTTTCAGTAAACTAAGGGCGGCAAGTATCGTACCGTCGCAAAGGGGGCTCCTCAGCCCAGGCTCAGATCCTCCGGCTAGAATGTCTCCTCCCACATCTACACCGATTATTAGGTTCAAGTCAAGCTTCTCCGCAGTTTCCTGCAGCCCTCTTGAGATTTCCCTCGCGGTTTTTGAAACATCAACAATTATTGTCCTCTTATTAAGAAAATTAGCCATGTTACTACACTGAAAGTACACCCCTTCGCGGGTATGAGAGTCTTTATACGTATAGGCGGTGCTATCAGATATTTTTTCTATATTTTGTATCTCTTCTAGTGATCTCGGTCCAGGTTTTGGGTCAAAGACTACACGTTCCCAGCTCACACCCCCCAGAATTGTCTCCACTCCTAGAGTATTCAAATATTCACTTGTTGGCAGTGTACCCAGAATGTCCCCGCCACCGCCTACTCCAAAAACTAAAGCTCTACTTGATCTAGAGGCCATTTTCTCTATTGATTCGGGCATTTCGATTCTCCAAGCAAAATATTTTTCAAGATGAACAAATCCGTGTCATAGAAATGTTTTCTAAGGGTATTTTAGGTTAGAAATTAGTTTACATTAGGGGAGATATAATCAATAGAATTAGTGCTTTTCGATTTTTAGCTCCATAGATCAGTTGTTTATTAAGAAAAAGGAGGGTTGCCTGAGTAATTTAGGTGATGCTTTCCTCAGATATTTCTATTCCCTTGTCGGTTATGACCATAATGTCTATTCCTTCTCCTGAAAGAACATCTCTTTTTGCTGCGGCCCTAATTGCTCGCACTGCGAGGTCTTTTCCCTCATTCACGCTCATTTTTTCTTTGTAGTGTCTTTCTAGGGTTCCCAGAGCTATCTCTGAACCTGAACCAGCTGCTGCATAAGTGTCCTTTAATAGTGAACCTAATGGATCTAGGGTATAAATTGTCGGTTCTCCATCATCAAGCCCACCGATTATTGTTTGACTGAAGAAGGGCACCATTTTTCTTTCGTAAAGTATATTTGATAGGAGTGTAGCTGCGGAGCGAACACTTATTGGTTTACGCATCTCCATAGAGTACATTCTACTCATTGCTTCGAGTTCCTTAGATAAAACTTGCATATCGGCCACTAGCCCTGCGACCGCAATGCCTATTCTGTCAGTAATCTTGAAAACCTTCTTACCAGTACGGCTCAGGATAAGCCTACCATAAGTAACACGTTTTTCTGCGGCTAGCACCACGCCGTCTTTGCAAACTATTCCAACTATTGTTGCACTCTCTGGATAACCAGACATTTTGATTCTCTCCTTAAACCCATGAATTATTCGGCAAATAAAAACTTTTTGTGAGAAAATTAACACACTACAATTTCAATCTAATTATCACCTTTTAATAATTTCTGTTCAAAAGTTTAATTTGTTAAAAATTTAAATTATAGTAAACTCACGGAGGTGAAAATTGAAAAATTTTATATTTTCTCTTAGCTGCTTGCCGATAGAGTTAAGTGTCTTTTTTTGTTTGTTTATTGAGGGATATGAAAGATGCAGCCCTTTTCAAAAATCAAGAAGATCCATAGGCCACAGGAACTTCTTGATATAGTTTTCCACAGGGCTTCGCGTCTATCCCTAAATGTCCCTAAACGTGACCCCTTCATTGTTAAGGCGAGGAAGCGCGAAGCGGCGCGTGTCAAGTTTATTTCAGACAGTCTCGAAAGGTATTTGACGAGTATTGTGAAAACTTTTCCAAATCTGGATAAGATTCACCCATTTTATTATGAGTTGGCGGATGTTCTTGTGGGTATTGGTAGGTTAAAAGAGGCTCTAGCCTCTCTTGAAGGCATATCCCGGGTAATTAAAAAAATTGGTAAAGAAAAAGTTAGGGAGATAAAATTTTCGGAAAGCCCTAAATCCGCGGCGAAGGCTAGAATAGAGGCTTATGCCAGAATTTCCTCAGTGATTGAGAAGAGGGGGAAAAAACTAGATTTTTTAATAGAAGCCACAAAAACACTGTCAAAACTTCCCACAATTAGTACTGACGAGTTTACAGTTGTTGTTGCAGGATATCCTAACACCGGTAAAAGCTCTTTTGTCAGAAGCGTTTCTTCAGCAAAGCCTGAAATCGCAGAATACCCCTTTACAACAAAAAAGATCATTTTGGGCCATTTTTCCTACAACGACCAGCGTTGCCAAATAATTGATACTCCCGGCATCCTCGATAGACCCATGAATCAGAGAAACAAGATAGAACTTCAAGCCATAGCGGCTATTCGCCACATTGCTAACGTAGTCGTATTTATTATAGACCCAACTTTAAGCTGCGGCTACCCCATAGAGCCACAATTAGAACTGCTGAGTGAAATAAAAGCCATGTTCCCCACGCTACCAATAGTCATTGTAATTAATAAGGTGGATTTAATGGATAATGAGCATTTAGAAGAAGTTGAAAGAAAGTTGGATAATCCAATCAGGATGGTAGCAATTCAGAATATCGGAGTGCGGGAAACAATTGAGGCGGTAATGAGGTACAGTAAACTCCAAGGAGAGGTGAAATATGAAAAGAGAGCCCTCCGCTGAAAACCTGTTCATGATTATAAAAAGGTTGGAAAATGAGCTTCGGCAAGCTCTAGAGAAAAAGCAGGAAATAGAATTTCCTCTCGCAGATATAATAGAATCCGAAGCGGAATACACAGTTTTCATTGACCTGCCAGGAGCGGACAAGAACAAAATCATCTTGAATGCTGCAGATAACTATCTGGATCTCTCAGTAGATATCCAAAGCCCAGATTTTGGACCAGTCAGATATCTTCTACGAGAGAGACCTCAAGGTTCCATTAAAAGACGCTTCACATTTCCCGAAAAAATCGATGTCAACAGTATTAAAGCCAAATACTCGGGAAACAATGGAGTTCTAGAAATTCACATCCCCAAAAAAAGCAAATCGGAAAAATTAGACAAAGTAAAAGTGGATTAACGACTAATTTGTAAGAAATGCGCAAAAAGATTGAAAAAATAAGATTTTGAGAAGAACAATTTGAGCTAAGCCCCTAGACAGCATAATTAAACATGATAGTTTATATTATTTTTGAATCAATAACCTTTGAGAAAGTGGCTTAGACGGGATTCTGTAGATTTATTCCCTTAACACTGATTGTTCCGGATTCTCCTTCCTTACCTGTGACACTGAATTTAACGTTTAAGATTTTTTCAGTAACCCAAATGTTGCTCAGTAGGTGAAGAGTTAATTCAGAAACTTTTATTTGGGATACGCCGTCTGCGACTGCAAGGTAGGGAATCAGCATATCACCCATATGGGAATCTATAGGCGCGTTTCTATTAATTTCTCTCAAGAGTCTGTCTGCCGCTTCCTCACCTACTTTCTCTGCCGGTTTACCCTTCTCACCCAGTACATCTGCACCAATCACGCTTCCTGAGGAGGTTTCTGCCCATAATACGATACCAGATCCAGAGCCCAAGTGTGGATCCTTCTCCTTCTCATACCACTCTAGCTTAATTTCTACATTTTCAAAACCCGCTTTCTTCAACTTTTTTACTGCCGCATCTGCCTGCCTTTGACTAACATGTTGGGGTAACTTTACAGCGTGCGAGATTCCCCTAATTCTAAGTATTTCTCCTCTTTCCATCAAGTTTAGTGGAAACAATTTCTGGACAGGGGTTAAAGTGGCTTTTACCAACCCTCCTCCCCGAGGGTAATGCCCTCTTCTAATAGTTACGATTTCTGACCGGTAACCCATTTTTGCCAGAATTGGCAGAGTAACATTGGTTATATAATCTATGGGTGGGCTCCAAGCCACGTCTGTTCCGCCTCTGATTTCTAGTTTGGTCTGTGATTGGGCGAAGGCGGCACAGGGCATTATAGTTTGGAGAACGAGGCTAATTGATCCTGCTGTGCCAATATCAAATTTGAATTCGCCTCCTTGAGGCCTATTGGGAGTAAAAGTTATGGTGTCTGATCCGATTTTAATCCCTGTTACTTGGGCCTGGGTTATTTTGGCTAATGCATTTATTGCGGTGGCGTGTTGAGCTTTAAGTCCGGGTTCTGACCTCTTAGCGCGTATGTTATAAATTTTAACAGGTTTATTCACCAGAGCTGAGAGGGCCACACCTGTTCTAAGAAGTTGTCCTCCACCCTCTCCTTGGCTTCCGTCTATCTCTATAATTTCTTGCACCTCCTACGTCTTTACTATTATTTCCACAGCTGAAACTTAGAATGGTAAATTGGATTTTTGTAATCATTGTCAGGTCTCATTGGGTTAGAGCTATTCTATTGCCTTGAAATTTGATGCCCTCATTTTGGAGGAGTTTCTTTTTAAGCTTGGGGCCGCCTCCAAATCCTCCAATCTCGCCGTTACTTTTAACAACTCTGTGGCATGCTATTATTAGGGGTAAGGGATTTGTTGCTAGGGCGTTTCCCACGGCTCTAGCTGCCTTTTTATTTCCTAATTTATCTGCGAGTTTACCGTATGTGGTTACCGTGCCCCAAGGAATCTCTTTAGTTGCCTCTAAAACTCTTTTTTGGAAAGGAGGTAAATGTGATATTTCTATGGGTTCGTTAAACTCCACTTTTTCTCCTCTAAGAATTTGAAAAATTTTTTGGGAAACCGATAAGCAGGTGGGGTCGTCCCTGAATTCAACGTTCTTATCATGAATGGCGCTCATTAATTTTTTCTTAGCCACCTTCTCGTCATTAACCGGGAACATTGTGGCGACCAATTTTTCTCCTCGCCTAGCCGCCCCGACGTACAGCCCATTATTTTTCAGTATTGAGGCAATTATCGTCATACCTCTACGTCCCTATAGTTGGTGAATAAATTTATGGTCGTTATTAGTGTCATGGTAATTGTAGTCCTTTTTAACAATTTCTCTTAGTCTTCTGTCTCCCCCTATCTCCTTAATGATTTTGGCCACCTTTTCCGGGACAAGGTGTTCCCAATTCTCGTTAGCCACAATCTTTTTACGAATCTCTGTAGCACAGTACAATTCCCTTTTATATAATGGTAAGCTCTGAACATCGTATCCCGCCTCCTGGAATAACACTTTAACAAGAGAATTGTTCGAAAAAACTATTTGGAAAGGGGGAGTATACGAAGCCACATGGGCTACCCAGACGCGGTTGTCGTTAACATCCGGAACTGGTATCACATAATACCTTCTGGGGTCTAAATCCGCGTCCAACGCACTTCTAATCATCCAGATTCTCTCACCAGCGTTAAAAGGATCCCTGAACGTGTGGCTGTACTGTGCACTGCCAATAGCAATTATTAGTTCATCCACACTTTCTAACAGTTTTTTCACAACATACAAATGGCCCAAATGAAACGGTTGAAACCTGCCAACGAATAGTCCACGAGTCATTACCATTACCCTTTACCTAGTCACTATGAAACTGTTGGGTTCTTCACATTCTTCTTTATATTATTTCATTAAAAAGCTATTTGGAAAATTTTTCTAAACCAGAGCGCCATCAAAAAATATACTATCTTGGCTTAGAAACCCTTTTTAATTTTTGAGAAAATAGGATTTAAAAGTCTTTTATGAAATTTGTTTATTTGGATTTTGGGATGTATGCCTTATGCTTGGCAAACACAAGATTATAGCATTACTTACAGATTTTGGTTTGAAGGAGTCGTCGGTAGCAGCCATGAAGGGCACCATACTGGGTATATGTCCGGAGGCTCAGATCATTGATATTAGTCATGAAATCCCCCTTTTCGATGTAAGGCATGGTGCTTTTGTGCTAGCTTCGGCGGCTCCATATTTTCCTAAAGGCACCATTTTTGTGGGTGTGGTCGATCCAGGTGTTGGTACAGAGAGAAGGGGAATAGTTGTAGAAACCGAGAATTACTTGGCAGTCGGGCCTGATAACGGCCTCTTTTCGCTCCTTATGGACAGGGAGAGGGTCAGAAGTGTTTATGAAATTAGGAATGAGGATTTAATGCTTGAAAAGAAAACACACACCTTCCACGGTTTGACCATTTTTTCGCCAGTAGCGGCACACCTAGCGAACGGAGTTGAACCTAGAATGGTGGGCCCCAAAATTAAAAATTATATTCGTTGGAGTATTCCAAAAACCATGGTCAAAGAAGGAGTAATATGGGGTGAGATAATACACATAGACCAGTTTGGTAATGGAATAACTAACATAACCGAAAATGATTTAGAAAAGATAGGTGTAACTTATGGTTCCAATATTAAAATCAGGATTGACGGTAAAAGAATAAATTCCCCCTTCCAAAAGGCATATGGGTGCACTAAAATTGGGAGTTATGTTTGCGTTATTGGAAGCTACGACTTTTTAGAGATATCAATAAATCAGGGTAATGCAGCTAAGAAATTGGGTATCAAAGTGGGAAGTAAAGTTAAAGTGGAAAGACAAATCAAAATTAGGTGAGAAGAAAAACCTAAGCTAAATAAATGTCTGCTGAAAATTTTTGGTTCGAAATAAAAATAAAGTTAGGACGACCCTATAGATTTTCTCATTAATATTTCCTAAACCTCTTCTTAACCCGGGGTTATTTAAGGCTTCTTTCCCCAAAAAAAGGCGGAAAAAACCATATTCTCTGGAAGCGAAAAGGAAAAAATTAAATGGAAAGTCTATATCAAAAAATTTTGGATTTAGGGGAGCGTATTAATTTGCCCAAATTTTTCATCTATTTTGCTTCTCCTAATTTTTCCAGAATGCTTCTAAACACCTCTTTTTCTTCGCCCTGAGAAAGAGAGTACAATCTTTGGAGGATTAATTCGGGCGTTGATTTAGCAAGGTAGTTGAATCTGGGTGTTCTATCTACAATGAGGTTCATGTTTTCGTCGAGTCCCCTTGCGGATATTCCGTCTACCCTAACTTTGTTCTTAGTTAATTTAATAATCTCCTCGGATAGGTGGCTAACGAATACTGCACATGTCCCCCTACTCTCACCCATAATGTCAAGTATTCCGGCAATAATTTTGGCCGCCGCTCCTGACTCGGTCATGGCTTCCACTTCATCAAACAAGGCAAGTTTGGAGGCAGGGTTAGTTATTATTGCTACAAATCTTCTAAGATTTTGTTCCAAAGCCCCTGCGGATACCATTCCTTGGGATTTCCCAAAGTAAAAAAGTTCTTCAAACAGGCTTAAACTCGCCTTCTTAGACGGAACAGGGAATCCCATTTGAGCCAATATGGCAATCTGGGCTATGAGTTGAATAGTCATGGTTTTTCCTCCAGAATTGGCCCCCGATAGCATAACAATTCTTTCGCCATTAGTGTTATCAAATTTTAAGCCCGGATCGCCCACTACGTAGTTTATAGGGATAACTTTTTCTTTTCCTTTTAATTCCATCTCCTTCAGGAATACATTCTGTCCGCCTTCAAATCCAATTCCAATGTTCTCAGTTTGAATTAAGGGAGCATTAAGATCATAATCTTTAGCGAATAACCCTACAGCAAAGAATAAGTCAAATTCAAGAACTGCCTGTACCGCCTTTCTGACAGCGTCCACATATTTTGAAAGTTTATCGGCGATTTCTTTCAGTATTATGTATTCCTTGACTCTGTACTGTCTACGTAAAGTATTTTCTAGTTCAATTGTTTTGGAGCGATTCAGCTCTATGGGTAGTAAAATTTCTTCAGGAAATATACCCTCTATCCAAGTTATTTCCTTAGCAGACAGCTTTAGAATTTTACAGAATCTATCTTCAGCCTCCCTTATGCAGTCCAATATGGTGTCGGTAACCTCACTTGGCAGATAGCTTCTTAGACTTCCTGCTTCGATGGAGTCCGTTCTGGCAGCTTCCAGAATCCTAATTATTTGTTCTCCCCCCAGTTTTGCCTCGCTTTCAGACAGTCTTCTTCTTATCTCATCGTTCAGCCAAGTTTGTGTATCAAGTACTGCGGTGTCAAATTTTTTTAGGGCTGCTCGGTATCTGTCCAGCTCCGCATTGTAACCCTCAACCACACTCCCCTCTTCAGTTATTAGTCCCAGTAGGGTTTTTACCTCTTCCAAAATTTTAATGTCTAGCTGCGATTTAAATTCGTCTAAGGCCTTTACACTTGGTAAAGTATTGATTATTTTCGCCAAATCGCAGGTTGCGTTTATTACTTTGTAGTTTGTTGAATAAAACTCAATAGTTAGCTCAGGGATCAAATCGTTCATAGTCCACTGAGAAGGAATTGTGAAAATGTTTTCGACATAATCAAACGAACTATCATAGTCTTCGCCATGAGCAATGTATAACACTAGGTCGTATCCCTGAGCATACTCTGCGATCTTTTCACCCGGTTCTAATAAAAGGGTATTACAGTAGCGGTCAACCTTTTGTGTTCTGATTTCCTCATAAGCCTCATTACTTTTTGTCAGGATTACTCTGCCTTCTACCTTCTTTTTCACCACACCCTTTTTAAGAGGAGTAAGGACGCTAAGGAGATTTGATATCTCATCAATTTTTTCTTTACCAATAGTTTGAACAATTTCCTTTGCATCCATAAAACGGGCCAAGTTAGCTTTTATTTTTTCTATCTTAGATGGAGGGAGCGGCCAATAAAGCATCATTTTATTTCTAGCATACGCAGTCCTAGCATAGGATTGCGCTATTTCAATCAGGTGGTTGTAAATTTTTTCGATATCCTCAGTTTTCAGAACTTGGGAGGAGGTTACACCTTCCACGTATTCATAAGCATTTTTTACGATTTGAAATGCTTTACCAAGACCGATACCGGGAATAGCGCCAATCTCGGATATTCTTGCATTCAAAACCGCTTCGAGCGCCTCCTCCTCAGACCCAAAGTATTCCACCAACTTTTCTTCTACCTTTTTTCCTATACCCTTTATTTCTCCGAGACTTGTAACCATTTAAATACCACCAACGCTTCCAAACAGTATAAGGTACATGAACCGCCCACGAAGCCCTTTAGAACCTTTTTTAAATAGCATGGGTAAAAGAGAGCTCCTGCATTATTAAATTTTCCATTTTTTTCCAATTACATTCTTTAATCCTACCTAAACCTTATGAAATTATTTAAGAAATTCTACATATAAGGTCTTTTTAGAACCTCTAAACTTTACAATTTTTAAAATATAGAAAACCTACATAAGCTTCGCTTCTTAGACAAAGCATGAAAAATGTTTTCATGGCAAACCCACATACGCTTAAGCGTTTTAGATAAAGAATGAAAACCTAAAGATTTTTCATAACAATAATTATTTTAAATACATCAATGATTTAGAAAGTCCATACAGTTATCGAGCTTATTCATCGGCAATTACTTACCATTTAATTGTTAATTCCCGTCATAGCCCTCCGAGAATTTTTTTGGCGCTCCTCGTCCTTTAAAACATAGAATCTCCCAGCAAATAAGGATTAAGAAAGATAACTCCACCAAAACCATCAGAAAAAAGCAAATAAAGTATAAAGGAGTGCTAACATAAGCCATTGGGTTTGGAGATACAGAATAAGTATGAGAGATGTTTCGTAAAATAGGTGATGCAGATTTATTCGATTCCATCTCCCTAATAAGGCTCCAAATCGTAAAAGAAGCCCTATAAACACCCCCTTTTTGAGGCGAAAACGAACAATTCTACATCACCCGTAAAATATTCCATTAGATTTATATTAGAGAAAGTCTTAAAACTAACTAACAGAATTCGAATCGATTGAAGTTACTTTTAATTAAAAGAGCTAGTTAGGAAAAAAAGTTAATCTTATCACTTCGTTAAGGCTAGGGTTGGGTTAAAAGGAGAGGTAATAGCATGAAGGCAGTGGTATTAGCTGGAGGCTATGGCACCAGATTGCGGCCCTTAACTTATACTACGCCTAAAACTATGTTACCTATTTGCGATAAACCTGTTGTAGAGTGGATAATTGAGTATCTTAGTAAACAGGGTTTTGATGAAATTATCATTACCACTAACTATTTGGAGGATAAGATTAAGAAACATTTGGGGGATGGACGGGATTTTGGGGTAAAAATATATTATCCTAAGGAAGATGAACCGCTGGGAACCGCGGGATCAGTTAAAAACGCTGAAAAATATCTTGATGAAACCTTTGGAGTAATACAGTCAGATAATATTACAGAGATAAGTCTGGCAAGTGCCTTAAAATTCCATAAGGAGAGAGACGGCATAGCTACCATTTCACTTGTCGGGGTGGAAAACCCCTGGCAATTTGGCATAGCAGAGCTAAACAGAAAAAATCAAATAAAAAGATTTATTGAAAAGCCAAAACCGGACGAATGCTTCAGTAACCTTGCAAGTACAGGGCTCTACATATTGGAGCCTGAAATTCTGGATTACATTCCTGAAAATACTCCTTTTGACTTTGGCAAAGACCTTTTCCCTCTGATGCTGAAGAAGGGTAAACGCATATACGGTTATAAGGCAGAGGGATTTTGGGTAGATGTAGGTAAACCCGAAGGATACATGAAAGCCACAGAATGGATCGTTAACCAGATAAAGAGATACATAAGCGAAACGGCGGAAATAGAAGGAAAAATAAGCGGTCCGGTACATATCGGGGAAAACACAGTAGTAAAGAAAGGCACAAAAATTCAAGGCCCAGTAATTATTGAAAATGATTGCACAATAGAAGCAGACGTCCAAATTCAGCCCTGTTCAATTGTGAAGTCGGGAGTAAGTATAGGAAGGGAAACCAAAATCGACAAAGCGGTAATGTATCAGAACTCAAAAATTGCCTCTAACGCCCACCTCCAAGAATGCATTATAGCCGAAAACTGTGAGGTGGGGAATAGGGTAGAGATAGGTAAACTGGCAGTCGTGGGACCCAACTGCAAAATAGCGGACTCAACCGTAGTTTTACCTGGGTCAAAAATATGGCCAGATCTGTGGGTTGAAGGCCAAATAAGTGGCATAGTAAGAACAAAGATCTAAGCACAACACAAATAGTTGAGAAAAGAAGGATTGTACAAAAGTTTTTTATATTAAATTATTATCTTATCGTAAATACAATGCCCACTGCTACTTAGGGCAAGTTAGCACTAATCAGAAAAGTGGATAAACGACGAATCAAATAAAAAGGAATATTGCAGAAATTTTAAAAACTAACAAGGAATTGGCAACAATTTCTAAAGAGGTTCAAAAATGAAGCTATGGTTGTTAGATATTCTGGCTTGCCCCATTGAAGGGTGCAAAAGTTATCCTCTTAAGCTTAAAATCTTCAGCTGGGAGACCCAAAAAGAGAATTTCGAAAAAGTTCTCGAGGATATACAAAAAAAGGACCTACTCTTTCTAAAAAAGGCCCTGAAGGACAGAATCACAATTGATGAATCAGGATTTACTGTTAAGATAGAGGACGAGATGACTAAGGAACCTTTACCGCTTAAAGACTATCTCAAAACATTCGCAGAAAAATTAGACATATTAACTACTATCGAAGACCTGAGCGGCACCTCCTCGGCGCAACTTGTAAAAAAGGCATTGGAAACTAGAAAGGAAAAGCCCCCAGCAAGTCTCACCCCCGAACTCACCACAAATATATACCTGATAAACTGGCTATTATATCGAGCCGAGGTGGAGGAAGGCCTAATGATTTGTGAAAAGTGCAACAGATGGTACCCCATAATAGAAACAATACCCCACATGCTACCCGACGATCTCCGCGAAGCCAAAGAAGATAAGGCCTTTTTAGAAAAATGGAAAAACAATATTCCAAGGAAGATTCTGAATGAGGGGAAACCATTCAATCTAAAATAAAGGCGCAAATAATTCTCAAATATCCATTTTGAGAGTACAAAACACTTTAGCCAAAGTATATTAAAACAAAGAACAAACCAGTAAGTCTTCCGACTGTTAATGAAACAGTATATGAGGAGCCCCAGAAAATGGTGAAAATAAAGGTTGACAAAAACAAGTGCGTCGGCTGTGGGGTGTGCGTAGAGGAATAAGGCACCAGCCTTACCGCGTAAAAATCTGCCCCGCAGAAGTGTACAAACTTGAAAAAAATTTAGCAAAGGTAGTATCTGAAGACGAGTGCCTAGTTTGCAGGGCATGCGAAATCCAATGCGACTATTCAGCAATTACCATAGAAGAAGATTAAGCCTGACATAATTTTGTCATAATAATAGAAATCAATAAAGATAAGAGTTAAAAACTCGAAAAGTATACATAACATACGAATTCTTCCCAAAAAAAGAAAAAAGCCCCTAGCCCGGTGGTGTAGCGGACAAGCATAGAGGGCTTTGGACCCTTTGACCGCAGTGCAACCACACTATTGGTGGCCGCGGAATTCGAATCTGCGCCGGGCTACCAATCCTTTTTTTAAACTATAAATTATACAAAGAGCAACCGTTCTGACCCAGCGTTAACCTCGCGTAACTTTGGGTCTTCCTCCACCGGTTTCATGGGGGCCTCGCTTGGGGAACGGTTGAAGCAGGCACATCTCCCTTGCTTTCGGTGGGAGGATGTTCCCAATTGTGGCCATGCCCTCTTTTGGGCTTTTTCGAACTTCAACCCCACATTCCGGGCTTTGCCGGAATTGGCTGCACAACATGTTATGTGTATGTTTGTTTTTAAGGGAATGATGGATTTAATGGTTTTTCTTTAACGTTAACTGTTGGAAGTTAACAAGCTTTATTCTAAATAGAAGCAGTTTTAACACCACATCAAGGTGGAAGATTATGGTATGGGCTTAGGTCATTAGTACTACCCAGATAGAACAGATTATCGCTGTCGTATTTGTATAGCATCATTTTTCTATACGAAAGCGTTGGTATGAAAGCTAAGTCGCGAGAATGTGAAAGAATACTAAAAAGAGGGTACTAACAAGTGGTTAGATTGGAATTCTATGCTTTCTGAAGGTCATTTTTATTCGAATTGTTTCTCGGTATCAGTATATGCAAGAGGAACATTATGACTAGTTGCGATGTGAATTGTTGCCAAAAAAATTTTGTTTCTACAGAGTTGTTTTACTTCTAGTCAGCTTGGATATCATAGTTTTTTGTTTGTAGTGGATGTGTTAGATAGTTTCTCTGCGTAGGTCCTGTATTCTTTTGTCTAGGTTTGATTCTGCCTTTCTGAGTTTGTTTTCTTGGGCTTCCTTTAGTTTGAGGTAGGTTTCTTTGTCTAGGCGTTTCATGAGGTACCTTCTTCTAAGGCTTTGTAGAGCCAGTTTGGCTTGCTCTCGGTCTGCCTCATTTATTTCAAAGTATCTGATGTCCGACGCGTATTTTTTGTCTGCCTCTATGAGTTTGGTCTTTATTTTGTTTATTTCACTTTCAAGTCTGGCTAGTTCTTTTTCCGAGTTTTTTATTCTTTGGGCGTACTCTAACTTGCTAACCTTTTTTCTGAGGACGTCTTCACGCAAACGTTCCATTTCGAGTATTAGTGTATTCTTTTCTTCGTACAAGTCGAGGAATTCACTGAGAATCGAAGCTGTAACTTCTGCTGGTCTCACTATAGCGGGTGCAGCCTCTACGCGACGTGACCTGATAAAGGCGTAAGCAGCAGCCGCCAAGCCAAATGCTAGCGTCAGGGCGAGGGGGCGAAGGTAAGTGTTTGGGAATCCGACGCTGTAAAGGAAGTATGATGATATATTTTGTGTTGGAATGACGTTTTTGTATGTGTAGAGATAAATGTTCTTATTAATTGAGGTAATGGGTAGTGCTGGAGGACTCTGGAAGGATATGCCTAGGAAGTTGGAGAATATTATGGAGACGTAGAAGTTTTCAATTATTCCCCCATAGTTAGGAACAATGTTAAAGGCGAGTAGGTAAGTTCCGGAGCTGCCAATTTGTGAAAACACTATGGGAATGGAATATGTGAGGTAGTAGACGTAGGTTCCATTGGGGGGAATCGAGTAGCGTGTATAAATTTCTAGGCTGTCGCCTGAGGGCCAAGAAGTTAAGGTTCCAGCAGCATCGTTGGCCTCAAACTTTACTGTGCCCGCGGGAGCTTGAAAATAGGTTTTATTTAGATTTGAAACCCCCTTATTTTCTATTAGATGGGCTTCTATTACATTTATTCCCATCCAGGGGTCGATTGTTACTTGCCTGTAGACTGTTTTAAGCGACACAATAGAGCTCCCATCGTTAAACGTGAAGTTTATTCCCAATGTATTGCTGGCGTCAAAGGGTGATATACTAGCGTAATTGTATTTCAGGGAGGATGTAGAATAAGCGCCTTTAGGTAATGCCACTGAAACTCTGCACTCTTCTGTTCGGTAGGGTGAATAAGGATAAGCTGGGAAGCTAAACCGCATCTGAGAGCTAACTGTACTGAGTGTGTTGTTAAAATATTGTTTTAACGTAAATGTATAGTTTTCCCCAGGAGATAATGATTTGTGGAATATTATTCGGGTTCCATTTACTCCTCCTGAAAAAATTCGTTCTGTGTTAAGTTGGATGTCCTCGTGACAAGCAGTGTACGTGATGAGCTCAGACCACACATTCCCTGGGTAGAGCACATCTGCAAATGTCGCAGAGTTTGTTCCGTCGTTTCTCACCGTGAAGGTGTCTGTAACAGTGGCTACGCCGAAGTTGTTTATGGAGATATTTCTTAGGACTAAACTATTAGTTAGATTGCTGGTGGATGTTATTTCCATGTTTTTCAAAGTCACCGTGTTAGTGGTTTGAATGAGGGGTGAGTAGTAAGTGGGAGAGTGGGCGTTGCTATTTAGTATTATGAGGGTTGTGAGTCCCATTGTTAGAATTAAAAGTGCCAATAGTACAGCCGTTCTTTTTTGCAAGTAATCACCTTTGGTAGGGGGATTTGTAAAAATTTATATCGAAACCTAGATATGGGTTGCCTTCGAACACAAATAGTAATATTGCTATATTATAGTAACAAATATAAATGTATGCAATTTTTGTTTGAAAATGTTTATTGGGATATAAAAGTCTTGCTTTAACTGGTTTAAATGGTTGGTGGCAGCGTGATATACTTTAAACCAATCGAAGTATTATATGTCATATTTGGGTTCTTCTTTTCTTTTCTAATTTGTAATTTTTTGGTTCCTTACGTTATGAGGAAGATGAAGATTTTAAAAATTACGGGGGTTGACGTACATAAACTCGATAAGCCCGTTATACCAGAAATGGGGGGACTTGCTATTTTGACTAGTATAATTGTGGGCTTGTCGCTGACCGCCGTACTCTTTGAGGACAACCTGATTAGATTGAGGTTGTTAGGATTTTTATTAACTGTGGCTGCTTCGGGGGCGGTGGGAATTATTGACGATTTAAAGAGGTTGGGAGCGTACACGAAAATGATACTCACAGTAGTTGCCGCCCTCCCGTTACTGGTAATAAACTTTTTCCATCCTATTATGGTTTACTCCCCACGTTTCCCCTTCATTGGGCGAACTAGGTTAAGCATCCTTTACCCAATATACGTCCCAGTTAATGTGGCTGTTTGCTCCAATACGGTGAATATGTTGGATATTCTGAATGGGGTGATGCCGGGAACCACTATAATAACATTTGGGGCTATGTTGTGTTGCTCGGCTCTCTTGGATTCAAAAACAGGTATAATTATATCGGCGGTAATGTTGGGTGTAATGGTAGCATATTATAGATTTAACAGGTACCCGGCCAAGGTTTTTTCGGGTGATGTGGGTTCTCTAACTGTGGGGGCCGCGATTGGTGCTCTCGCAATTGTGGGAGAGCTAGAGATAGTCACAGTTATAGCATTGATACCTTTCATTATGAATTCTTTCTATATGTTGAGCAGTATGGGAAAAATAATGGAGTATAGACTCGTAAAGTCGCCGGCCACCATACTCCTTCCAGACGGTAGAATAGCAGCCAATAAGGATCCAAAAGCGCCCATACCTTTGGTACGCATGATACTTGCAAGAGGTCCTCTAACCGAGCCAGAGATTGTTAAAGGGTTCTATCTATTAAGCCTCTTCAGCTCATTCTTAGCCGTTTTGACAGCAATACTAATGGTTTGGTGGTGAGAAAATGGAGTTCAGAAGGTATGTTCCCCTTTTGCTGCTAATCCTATTTGTGTGGGTCACAATAACGGTAATATTTGTGGTTATAGACTCAATTATTGTTCCCTGGAGACCACCCCAAGAAACATATTGGTCGATAATAAACCACCTCACTACACCCTATAGACTCGATTATGGACAAGAAGGGTTCTGGAGTATGATTAGGAACATTCTTCAAATAATTTTTTCGGGATTGCTTGTGCTGGCATGGTTGTATACATGGTACAAACTATCCAAAAAGCTGTTCTGGATGGAGCTCAGTAAGGAAAAATTGGCTGCATAATTTTTGAACCATTATTCTTTTAAGAATTTGTCAATTGTTGCAATTAGAGTATCGGTTGGATCCTCCATGGCTTCTAGTAAGCGCTTAGCCCTTTTTTTACAACTGTTTAAATAATCTTCTGATTGGCCCAGTATTTTTCCAATTAGTCTTTTGGCTTGGTCTATTGTCTTCGGGTGATAGAGTAGTTTTTCTTTTATGAGGGGTTCCTCGTAGTAAAGTCTTCCGGGGAAAAATGAGATAGATGGTACTCCAAGGAGGGCTGCCTCACAGGTCATGGTTCCGCCGCCCCCAATGAAAAGGACGCTTTTAGAGATTAAACTGGCTGAGTCTACAACATGTTCAGTAACGGTGATGTTCCTGAAAATTTTTCTTAAACTTGATTTTTGGCGACCATATCTACAAAGCACAACGATTTGAAGATCATCGTCGAAGGCTAAAAGCTCCTTTATTAGGGGAGTTATCAGAGGGTTATCATCTGAGGTTTTCCCAAGTAGGTATGAAGCGAAAGCTTCTTCTGCTCTCACCACAACAATTTTCTTTTCGGGATCCAGTCCCAAGTTTTTAACGATGTTTTCATTGGGGGTAAAGTTTTTGAGCCAAGCAGCCGGATCTATGGCGTCATAAAACAGGAGTTGCTCCGGTTTGAAACCCAGCTTAAGCCATTCTTTTCGGGGTACACATTTTGGGGAAATGTGGACATCTACAAGCCTTGATACCAAGAGTACTTGTTTAATGGCGTGGGGGGCATCATAAACATTTATGATGGGAATTTGAAGCCCAAAAGCCACACGAACCGCTTCAGGTGAACAGTAGGAGATCATGACATCCACGTTAAATCTTGAAATATGCTCCGCCAATTTGGCTATTCTTTTTGCTCCCTCAACTAATTTACCTTTAAGTGTTCCTCCACCGTAGCGCCCCAGAATCTTCGCCTCAACGTTCTTCAATTTCATTAGTTCATTTACTTCCCTAAACTTTCTAGTTGTTGCAATAACGGTATCTCCTCTACTTTTTAGCCGCTCCACCATACTCAAGAAGTAGACAACATCTTTGGGAGCAACATAATCAACCCAAATAGTAGACATCACCGATCCTCCGAGCACACACCCTTTAGCCTTCTTCTGACCAAGTACCTCCCGCCGATTATTTGCATGCAACAGTTCAATTTAATTTACATAAACATATTGAATTTAAACATCCTACCATATAGCCAAGGTTCAAAAGAATGGATCTATCTAGTAATGAAGTTTTACAAGCCCAGTGCTTTAATTAACTCGTCTATGCCCTCGCCAGTTTTTGCACTAGTCAAAACCACTTTTAGGGAGGGATTAATTGTTAGGGCGTCTTCGACCATTTTCTCTGGATCTACATCCATGATGCTCCTTAAGTCTATTTTATTTATCACTGCAACGTCAGACATTTTAAACAGTAAAGGATGTTTTATGATAACATGTCCTCCCTCAGTTATACTAACCACGACAATCCTTTTGTCACATCCCACCACGAAATCCGCGGGGCAAATCAAGTTGCCAACATTCTCCACAAAGAGTATGTCAACATCGTTTAAGGGTAACTTGTCCAAAACATTTTTTAGGAGACTTGCTGTTAAAGCGCACTCCCTACCAGTATTAATTTGTATGCATTCAACTCCATGGCGCCTAATTCTATCCGCGTCAATCTCTGTGGTTACATCCGCGGTGACTAATGCTAGCCTATATTTTCCTTTTAGCCTCTCCACCAAAGCTTCGAGGATAGCGGTTTTACCCGCACCTATAGCTCCCACAATATCAAAAGTTTTGATTCCCTTCTCATGGAAAACCTTCTGAACCTCTTTTGCAAGCTTCTCGTTCGCCTTAATAAGGTCCTGCTCAACATCAAAAATTCGGAATGCCTGCCCGCTCATAAATCACGTCTCTCCTTTTGTAATCGTCCACATTGATACATAATTATTTAAACATTTTTGATGAGAGGTAAGTAAAGTTTAAGACACAACCATATTAATATTTCACCTAGAAAATTTATCAAACTATGCAATGATTCACTTTAAGAGTATTTAGGGGAAAACAAATGAAATTCAAAGTTAAAGTCTTTGCGACCATAAGGGAGATAACTAAAGCAAAGGAAATCGAACTTGAGTCAAAGGACAACATAACCGTCTCTGACGCAATAAAGTTGTTAAACCAGAAGTATGGGGACAAGCTGGCAAACTACTTGATGGAAAAGAATGGAAAACCTAAACCTGCTTTTATCTTTATGGTTAATGGTGTTTCCATCAATGAACTTAAAGGATTAGATACTCCTCTTAGAGACAAAGATGTTTTGGCTATCCTTCCACCTGTAGCTGGAGGCAGCCTGCATACACTTCACCTCTTTTTTTAGAAAAGAACATAAGTGATGGTTTTGGTTTCAGTACACATCACTACTTATGGCTGTTCTATGAATCAAGCTGATACAGAAATTATGTTAGGTGCACTAGTAGGAGCAAACTATAGTATAGCAGAGTCGGAGGAATATGCGGATATTCTGATTGTGAACACCTGCGGCGTAAAGGAACCTACAGAAAAGAAGATTCTGAAAAAAATTTCGCAACTCAATCAGTCTGGAAAACCATTTATCGTGTGTGGCTGTCTGCCGAGAATAAATCTAAAAGGGGTAATAGAAGCGGGGCCGAAATTCGCTGCCATATTGGACACTAACTCCCTATTCAAAATTAAGGACATAGTAAAAGAAGTGGAGAAGGGTAAGCGAGGAATTATAGAACTCGAGGACAAAAAAGGCATCAAGCTGGGGATTCCAAGAAAACTGGTTAACCCAGTGATTGCAATCATCCCCATAGGGGAGGGCTGCTTGGGTGATTGTTATTATTGCTGCGTAAAATTTGCCCGAGGCAAACTCTTAAGCTACCCTCCGGACATTATTTTAAAGGAGGTGGAAAAGGCGGTTCAGGGTGGTTGCAGGGAAATCTGGTTGACCTCCCAAGATACGGGAACATATCGCTGGAAGGATGAGAAGCTCCCCGATTTACTCCGAAGGATTGTTGAACTGCCTCTGGACTTTAAGGTTAGAGTGGGCATGACAAATCCTAAACATACAACGCCCATACTTGACCAACTTATAGATATTTATCAAAATACCAAGATTTACAAGTTTCTCCACATCCCCGTACAGTCAGGAAGCAACGAAATCTTGAAGGCCATGAACAGAGGTTACACAAAGGAACAATTCTTGGAAATCGTTAAAGCTTTTAAAACAAAAATTTCCGACTTAACCCTATCCACCGATATAATAGTAGGCTTTCCGGGAGAAACCGACGAACACTTCCAAGAATCAGTTAAGCTCATTCAAGACATAAAACCCGATATCGTCAACATTTCAAGATTCGCGCCAAGACCGGGAACACAAGCAGAAAAAATGGAAAACCAAATCCCAGGATGGATTATCAAAGAGAGAAGCAGGGAATTAAGCGAAATAATGCGTAAAATTGGCGAGGAGAGAAATAGAAGATGGGTAGGTTGGGAGGGGCAAGCCCTCATAACAGAGCCGGCACCCAAAGGCGGTTGGATAGCAAGAAATCTTTCCTACAAACCAATCCTGATTCATAACACAGATCAAGCCTTGGGAAAAAGAGTTAATGTGAGGGTATACAGTGCGAAGTCAGGATATTTGGAAGGTGAACTAGTAGAGAATAATCTGGAAACGCATAAGAAAAATTCCAGTATGATATCAATAAATTCCATATAGAAACGCGCCAATAGTCTTTTGGAAATAATGGAGATTACACGAAAAATCTTTCGAAAAGAACCAATTTAAAGGGGATTCAAGCATCAAAATAACCTAATAATAAAAATGTGGGTGAAAAATCTGCCAAAACTTCAAGAAGAGACTATAAAAATACATTTAGGAGAAACGAGGGGAAAAAGGCATACTTCCCGGTTAAGAAGTGTCTCCCATATATAATGTGAGTATCACATGAGTATTAAATAAAAACTACTCACATTAAAATCATAGATTAGAAAAGAATAAATTTAAGATTCTATAACATGGGGGTGGTCGTATAATTCTCGTGACAGTGCATCTCCCCGAAGCTTATTTGGAAGGTTTGGAACAACTTGTGAAGAGTAAAATCTATCCAAACAGAAGCGAAGCGATTAGAGTAGCCGTTAGAGATTTACTAAAAAGAGAATTGTGGGAAAGGCAACTATTTTTCAGGGGCGCAGGACACTAAACGAAACTTAAGTAGAACTTAGGTTTGGGTGGATGTCAATGACAATAAATGGCATAATTAAAGGCGCATTGCAAAACGCTAGAGCAAACCAAGAACAAGGAGCCAATAGAAAACCAGGGTCAGCCAGAATACTAGTTATAGGAACTGGAGGCGCTGGAAACAACACTGTACACAGAATAATGCAAATAGGTATACAAGGGGCCAAGTGCATAGCGGTCAACACCGACCAGCAACACCTAGACGTAACTAAGGCACATGTCAAACTGCTAATAGGAAGAAACACAACCCGCGGCCTAGGAGCCGGGGGATACCCCCGAATAGGGGAAGCTGCAGCGGAGGAAAGCAGGGAAGAATTAGCCGAAATTCTTTCTGATGCGGACTTAGTTTTCGTAGCAGCTGGAATGGGAGGTGGAACCGGAACCGGCAGTGCACCAATCATTGCGGATATAGCGAAAAAGATGGGAAGCATTGTGGTAGGCGTTGTAACCATGCCCTTCAACGTGGAGAGAGGCAGAATGATAAAAGCCAAACAGGGCCTCAGAAAACTCCGATACTACTCAGACACAGTAGTGGTTATAGATAATAACAGACTCTTGGATCTGGTGCCAAATCTGCCCATAGAAGAAGCATTCAGTGTTGCAGATGAAATACTAGCAAATATGGTAAAAGGGATAACAGAGTGCATATCTATTCCAAGTTTAATCAACTTGGACTACGCGGATGTACGTAGCATACTCACCGATGGTGGAGTGGCCATGGTAGGAATAGGGGAAGGCGAAGGCGAAAACCGAGTAGAAAAGGCGGTAAAAAATGCTTTAGACTGCCCACTCCTAGATGTGGATATAGTGGGTGCAACAGGAGCATTGATACACATTACTGGAGGCAACGACTTAACTCTATCAGAAGCAACTCTCGCCGCAGAGTTAGTCACGGACAAAATGATTGAGGACGCCAACGTAATATGGGGCGCCA
Source organism: Candidatus Jordarchaeia archaeon (assembly GCA_029856435.1). Lineage (GTDB taxonomy): Archaea > Asgardarchaeota > Jordiarchaeia > Jordiarchaeales > Jordiarchaeaceae > Jordiarchaeum. The sequence continues at coordinate 551 of JAHQXB010000158.1, read as the reverse complement.
GAAAAGACCCCCGAGCTGAAGGCATGGTTAGAGTTATACTAATTCTTACTGGCGTCACAAGCCCACAGCTTTTAGGACCTACAAACATTATACCAGATTTAGCCTCCCTAGAACCCCTAACAGACTATGGAAAGAAACCCAGCATAATGAAGGATAACGAGCCACTATTCCCCTTATTTACTGAAGATTCAAATGAAACAGACAGAGACTTAGGAATCCCACGCATCTAACCGATCTTCAAAACTCCTCTATGGTGAAGCATCGTTCGCTTCTGCCTTTTTAATTCTTTAAATAGAAATAAATGCAACTCATTAAAATTGTACCACAGTTAACTGTTCTTTTTTAACACTTCCGTCATTTTGTGGTTATGCAGCGTATGTCGGAAACTGTAAGTCATATCAAACCAAATAATTAAGATATGTATTTATCTGTTGTGATCGAATAACGGATATTGGGGCTCTAAACCTTGAAGGAGGGCTTATTTGGACTTTTCTGGATAATGTCCCCCACTCTGGAAAAGAAAAAATAAAGTAGCCCTCCTTTCAGGGAAA
>JAHQXB010000024.1 GCA_029856435.1 Candidatus Jordarchaeia archaeon | reverse complement strand
ATGTAGAGTAGAGAGAGAAACATACACCCCAAACAAGCACGGGAACACAAAAAAAGGCAAAACATCCCCCCTAATGCCAATTATTTTTTAACAAGTTCGAATTTTCCAATAAACTACCAGAAATTTTTTATAATCAGACTTTAATTGTAAAGTAGAAACCAAGAAAAATTGTGTGTTCAAATTTGTGTTGGTTGACCATAAATTTGGGGATGTATATAATAGATTTTGCTATTTGGATGAGGTGGCAAAATGAGTTATGGTGCTGAGAGCTCGAAAGAGGAGAAATCAACTATTGGTGAGCAGTTAACGAAGGGAGAAGGTACAGATGTCAGTAGCTCTATCTCTCAACAACTCGAGTACGTTTTCGGGCATTCTTTAGGAAAAGTATTGGAAGAGCAAGCAACCAAAATCAAGTTGATAGAAATGAAGGTTAAGTCTCCTATGCGTAAACACTTTATGGGAGAAGTAATCAATGGGGTGTGGGTGCCTAAATTTCCCTTAAAGAGCTATAAACGGGCTGAGCTGATATTTCAACTAAGAAATTTAAAGGAAGCTTACGAGCTTGTGAAAGCCATTAGGGAGGAAAATGAGAGAATTAAAGAGGAACAAAAGTCACTTGAGGCCTATGATGCATTTAAAGGGGGATACCTAGTAACTGCTATTGCCGTGCTGTTTGATGATCCCTACAGAACATTTCTTTATGTCAACTTCAGCCCCAAAAAGAGAGTATATTTTATTACTTATCTATGCGAAAAATGGCCCACTGAAGGAGTACCTCCTTTTCATGTAGAAATGGAAAAAGTATTTAAAAAAGCCGGCTACACCAAAATCGAAGACCGCGAAGAAATCCACAAGAGAGTAAAAATGTATCTACCAGATGAAAGTTTCATATACTTCCGCTAGTTTAAGAAAACAATACATAACATCCAACCCCTCATTAAATTAAGAAAGTCATTAACCCTTAACACATACTGGAAAAAAGATTAAACATCATCCATAAAAAAATTGTTAAATCTTTTAAGATACTTGGGTTCACCTGTAAATTTCCGCTCAGTCCTTATAGCACATTTTTTTCATCAAGATTATGTTTATAATCGATGATTCTAATATATTTGATACATGTTCCTAGGTGAGGTGAAGGTTTCTGCCCCTTGTTAGGAATGGTGGTACCTATCTGAGAATAGTTAAACCTGAGAAACGGACCCTACGTGAGAGGGCTACCCAGATTTTTTCCTATCCCTTCGATCCCCCTTCAGCTAGAGTTTTGGCTCTGACCGGGGTTTTACTAAGTATTGTGATGGGTGTGGTTTCTTATATTCCTGAAGGCGACTGGGATAGGATATTACTCTATGGCGTTGGGGTGGGTGTTTTTGTATTTGCTGTTCCAATGTTTTTTTCTTCCTATTTATTGTACTTTGTTGGTAAGATTAAAAGCCCCATTTTTTCATTATCTAGATCATTGGCTTTTTGTCTGATTTTTGTTGCTGTGTGGGAGTTTTTCTTCTTCGCAGGAGCTTTTATTGCCGCGATTCTGAAGATTCCAGATCTTTCCTTAATCGCAACATTTTTCGGGGCGGCATTCGTTTTTGCGCTTTGCCTTGTAATATTGATAACTATTTCCACCTTTGGAATCCCGCTCAGTGTATTGCTTTCAAGTATTCTACCACTTTCCGGTATAACTTTCCTTGCAATAATTGTGGGCAACCTTAAGACCACTTACCTGTCTCCTTGGCTAGTCACCTTCATTGTCGCAGCAGTTATTCTTGCGATACCCAATTTTGTGGCGTTTCACATAATAGAAAAGCCAATTAAAAAGAGGCTGGGAGTTAGCGGTTATGAGTTGATTCGTGGATTTTTCCTAGAGTGGATTCTTAAGGATTCACAAAAAATAGATAGCGTTACTGACAAATTTGGAGAAAAAGCAAGCCTTCCAGCTCTTCTAGTTGCCTTCAGATCCAAAAAGAACCACAAATTGAAGGGATTGATATTCTCCTCCTTTATCCATTACGGTCCCTTCAAGGAGGCGGGCTCATCAACTCTCCCCCGCCTCTTGGCACAAAAAATCGAGAATAAAAATGATACTATACTCTCTGTTACTCATGGAGCGTGCACTCACGCTCAGAACCTTTGCAGCGTCAGGGAAACCCAAAAGGCAATTAAACAGATTGTAGGGAAACTAAAGGAAATCGAATTTAGTGATTCAGCCACACCTTTCCATCGAGTACACGAAAATGAGGCTAAGATACTCTCCGCCGTCATGGGGAAGAGTATAATTATGATTTCCACCCGCTCCCCCGAAATAACAGATGATATCAACCTGAAAGTAGGCTTGTCCGCTTTGGAAAGAGCCAAGAATGAAATGCAAAAAAGTGGCTTGGAAGGCGATAGCGTGTTCTTCATAGATTCTCATAACTGCATTCTAGACGCAGAAGTTCTTGTGGAACCCAACACTCCCGCTGCTGAAAACATTTTAAACGCTGTTGAAGAATCAATCAAAAAAATGGGGTCCCTAAAAAAGGCTACCAAAATTAGATACGGCGTATCTAGAACAAGGTTTCCTAGTGTCTATCGTGATTATGGATTGGGGGAGGAAGGGATAACTGCAAACATTATTGAAACTTGGCTGGATGATGAGAAGCTCGATGTTCCTAAAAGATTCGAGGACAACCATTGGATGCAGAGAACAGCTTTAATTGTTATTGATGGAAACAATATGATTATAGGGCTGAGAGATAAAATAATTAGCCGTCTTCTAGAAGAAAAGCTCGTTGACGAAGTTGAAGTTCTCACCTCTGACACCCACACTGTAAATGCGCCATCCATCCACCAGCCTGACTATTACCCCGTGGGTCGAACAATAAATCACGAGGATTTAATCGAGGAAATAGTGAAAAGCACCAGAAGAGCCATCGCAGACTTGGAAGAGGTGGAAATTGGAACAAAAGTTTTCAACATTTCAAACATTAAAATTTGGACTGATAAAAAGTTAAACGTCTTTTTTAAAGGAGTAGAAGAAACAGTAAACACTTTAAAGATAATTATCTTACCATTCTTTATCTGCGGAGTTTCTTTAGCCTTACTATGGTTATTAATCTCAGTTTGAAAAGCTATGGTCTCTCAAGTGATGAATGTGCCTTATAACTAAAAAACACGGTTTGAAAAGGAGTATAAGAATGCTTGGAAAATAGCTACGGAGGCAATTATCTTGGAGAAGGGGGAACAATTCAAAGAAGCGAGTGAGAATTACAGAAAATCTGCCGAAATACTCTCCAAATTACTAGAAAAGCACATAAAGCAGGAGTTGAGAAACTCGATCAGAACCAAACTTTACGAATATAGAGAAAGAGCTGATCTACTAGACAGCATTTACGAAAAACAAAGGAATAGTATGCGACCCCAGAAAACTGAGACCGCAAGTATGGTTTTGCACGGACCAGAAATCGGCTTAAAGGCAATACAAATCTTGAGGGAAGCATCAAGTGAAATAATGATTATGAGCCACCTGTTCTTCCAAGTAAAAACCTTAAGGACAGAAAATAAACTCTACCGAATTGACCTTCTCGACACCCTTACCAAAAATCAAAAAAGGAGTAAATATCAGAATGATCACCCCCCTCCAGATGTGCAAGTATTGGAGAAAAATGCTTGGAAGCAAGGCTGCATCCTCATAAAGATGTTATCCGAATCTAACATACAAATTAAGCTTTGCAGCTTTGCCCACTCCAAATTCATAGTTGCAGACGGATTGGTAGTCTATCGAGGTAGCGCCAACCTAACCAGCAGCGGGCTCTCCGAAAAAGGAGACTTGGCCGAGGCAACAAATGATGAATGCATCATAAATTATTGCTCCACGATATTCGAAGAACGCTGGAGCAACATAAGTAAGAGCTGTCAAAATTGTACCGAAAAATACTATCTCAAAGAATATCCGATTTTCAAGCAACAATAAAAAAGGCTAAAATATCAAACACTCCAACCACACATTCAGATTCTCAAATTGTTTAGAAAAAAATTCAGTTGTGAGAATCGGCTTGTTTGAGTTTGTCAATACTTTTAAATAGTATCCTTCAATTTGATACAGTTGGGCGAGGTGCCATAAGAAAAATGGGCAATAGTTATGGCTTAAAACGCTTAGTCCTCGATGTTCTTAAACCACACCAACCAGTTTTACCAGACTTTGCAGAAGAGCTGGGAAAAGTAAACGGAGTTATGGGGGTCAACATTACACTTATTGAGGTTGACGCCGAAACCGAAAGTGTTAAAATAACAATCGAAGGAAACAAGCTAAACTACAATGAGTTAAAGGAAAAAATCGAGAGCCTGGGGGCAGTAATCCACTCAGTAGACCAAGTAGTTTCCGGAACAATGGTTGTCGAAGAAGTGAAAACAGCCCAAGACAACCATAAATAAAAACCGTTCTGACCCAGCGTTAACCTTGCGTAACTTTGGGTTTTCCTCCCTCAAGTTTCAAAGTTTTTCTCCCGGGGAACGATTGAAGCGAGCACATCTCTCCTGCTTTCGGTGGGAGGATGTTCCCAGTTGTGGCCCTGCTCTCTTTGGGTTTTTCGAACTTCCCGCATTCCGGGCTGGAATCGGCTGCACGGCACATGTTATGTGTATGGTTGTTTTTAAAGAATAATAATTTTAATGGTTTTTCTTTAAACCCTGTTAACAGTTGGAAGTTTAAGTTAACAAACTTTATTCTACTTTTCTAAATAGAAGCAGTTTTAACACCCCACCTCAGATAATCCGGCAAGGTGAATCCTTCCCTTAAAAGCTAATTACATAAAACTCTACGCGTTCCCTTTTTTTCAGGTTTACCTGCTTCATATAAATCTCGATGCTTTCCGTTTACAAGTCATTTTCGTGATAAGTCATTAACCCCTTTTCTTCCTTTATGTAGGAGTAGCAAAATGGTCATTTTCTCAAAAAGTAGAAGGAGCAAAGCTGTACTAAATAATAATCAAGACATAACTTTAACATTGAAGTGTTTTGTTAAGAACGTCTTTTGCTATGGAGAATGTTTCCCTAGCTTCTTCTGGGGTGGCTATGCCTACTGCTGCAGACTTTATGCCCCTGCAGGAAAAAATGAACTCCAATGCCTCCTTGGGTTTGATGTGTCCCGCGGCCAGAGGCTTCATGGCTATGTATGATTTGTCGCATTCGGAAACTATATTGTAAACCGTTTCTTTTTTTCCCATGAGGAAGCCGGCTGCATTGAAGGGTAATAACACTATTGAAAAATCTAATTCACTTTTAAGAAGTACAGGTAGAGTGAGGTCTGGTTTGTGAGTGGCAACTCCTGGAACGAATCCTGCGTTTCTGATTCTCTTAAACCAAGAATTTAAAACTTTGAGGTTAAGCCTATCTGTTTCCTCTCCATGGAGTAAAACCGCTTTAGTATTTAAATCACACAGGCAATCTAGTCCGTCTTCTGGACTATCAAAGGGAAGGCTTCCCACGACTGTTAATTCTACCCCAGTTTCAAATTGTGCTTTTTTTACTGCTTGGGCAATTTCGCGATATGCCACGAGCTGAATACCCCTCACTCCCAGTTTTATGGTTTCCATTACTAGCTCCGTAATATTTTCGGGTTTTTCGAAAAATTTCTTATAGTATTGGTAGGCTTTTACTCCAAATTGGCCAGCACCTAAGAAGGGTGAGCTCCCCAGAAGTATTCTGGGAATCTTTTGTCCCTCAACTTCAAAGCAGGGGAAGATTCCCTCAGTTTTCACCTCTACGCCTCTCTTTAGCTTCAAATGTACTTCTTAATTTCTTTGCTCATATATTCTGAAACAATTCTGCGTATTTCTGGCTTAAAGACGCTGGGTACAATTTTTAGCCTATCAACCAGCCTATCCACTATTCCCTCTATGGCTTCGTTCTCCTCGAATGTTTCTACGCCGAGAAGAGTTCTCACCGCTAGTTCCTCTACTGTGAGACGAACCACGGATAATATTACAGAGTTAATCACTCCCTCTGGATCAATATAGTATGGGAAGTGGCGGTAATCATATATTCTTATGAATCCCAGTTTTTCAGCCAAGTTTTCAGAGTACCACTCAAGCGAAGTGGCTTTTATACCAAACTGTTCCGCGAATTCCTGCTTTGAAGTATGGTTAGCAAATGAGAATGGGTGCCTACTTACTAGGTATAGAGCAGCGACAAACATGGCAACATCTTCTTTTGGTAATTTGGAAACTCGAAGATATCTATTTATCAGGGTTACTGCTCCAAAAGCTAAGACATCCCGTACATCGTTTTTAACATAAAACTTATAGGCCTCTTTTATGAGTCTGAGTTGTTCCGCTCCATAAACCGCTAAAAAATTGCCTTCCATAGCATCTCGGTAAGCCATAAGGGTAGTTCCCCTTTTTTCCATTTATAAACTTATTTAAAGCAACTAAACATAAATCTTTCGAAAAACAAGCCCAAAAAATAGAGTGTAATATAAAAAAGTACGGGTGCTAAGTAGGTCGAGGAGCACTCTCACTGCTTATTCAAGTTAAACCTATTCATTGTATCAGAGAGACTGGTATATAAAAAATAAATAATAGTTGAAGGGTTCTTTTTTTAAGGAAATACTTGGTTGGGAGATTACTGTGCTTGCTGGTATATTTTTTCCAGAGTCCAACGTATAGTGTTTTTTATTTCGTCAACTCTCTTCTCGTCACCATAATTCCTTATTACGATCTCCTGAAGGATATCGTTGGGGGCCTTAACTTTGAACTTTATGATATTTTTTTCATCAATCATTTTCTTCTTAACTAGTTCCTCGTCGGCTCTCAACATTCCCGACAACACTTTTCCCAGGAAAAACGATGCGAAGGGGGGAGTCTTAACGTTAAACTCAATCTCTGGATTCGGCTTAATTGAAATCGCATTTTTCGTTATTGTCATCTCACCTAGTAGTACGCCGTTCTTTGAAACAATTTGGAATGCTTCCTCCCCTTCCTCCTTCTTTCCGGTTGATTCCACAACCTCAGCTGCGGTCTTAAAGCTCTCCTGCATTAAAAGTTCATCAACCAATCCTAGAAATCTTTTAAAACGTTCCAGTTCCTCCTTCCTTTTCTCAATTTCCTCTTCGAGATAAGCCTTAAGATCAGCAAGGGCCTCGACGTCCATATTGCATAACCTCATTCCATTCTGAAATTAAAGAACCATTCACGTCCATAAACTATACTAATAATCTAAACATTTACTTATTTATGTTTCCAGAAAGAAAATAAAATTAGTGTTCAAAAGGGAGAGAAGTTAAATTTTCAAATGAGTTCTGCACCAAAAAGATAAGGTGTTGATTAGGGGGGGACTATTTATAAAGTGTGAATAAGAATTATTTTAGGATAAGTTTTTCTTTGGAGGATGAGGCTTGAAACAGGTTTACGCGATTTTCAAGTGTCCTAAATGTGGTAGGTTTACCTTCTCGCCAGTTAGGCAAAAAACTAGGCTTTGTGGCAACTGTGGCAACATAATAAAAATTGACCCCACAAGTTGCCAAATTGTTCATGACCAGAGAGAAGCCTCAATGCTAGTGCGAAAGTACAATGCGGAGAAGGATGCCAAAAGCTTTCTCCGAGCTGTGGAAGCTTCACAGAAAGAGCTGGAAAAGCTTCTCCCCAAAGAGCCCTTAAAAATAGAAGACTTAACAGAGGAGGAAGAAACGGTTTCCAGCTCCCGAACCCAGAGACTTACACTTCTCTTAAGGGAACACTGCACAAAGCAACCGGCAAGCTTTGACCAAATCGAAGAACTCTGCCCCAAATACAAGCTAGACTTCGAATATGTGAAGGAAAAACTGGTTCAACTAGGAAAAGAAGGAAACATAATTTTTCCCACCCCATGGACAATTAAGTATGTGGGCGCAGCAGACTCTGGATACACAGCCATATCTAAAACCCCTAGCTTCCAGACACAGATTAAGGGAGCCAGAAGAGCTCTAGTAAAACTCTTATCCGAATCAGCTAATCCTATATCTGAAAAGGAAATAATGCAAAAAATGGAAACAATGGGATATACTCCTGAGGAAACCCAAGAAACTCTAAAAGCACTTCTCAAATCCGGCGAAGCGATTGAGCCTCGACCAGGTTACTACCAGGTTGTTTAAGTGTCACAATATAAGCTCCCCCTCTTTTTGAGCCTAAAATGGGTAGAGCCCCATAAATTTATTTTTCATATGGTGAGCGCAAGCAGAATACACCGTTGGGGTTCTCTGCAAAAAAACTTTTAAGCTTTGTGAATTCAGATGTTTTTCACCATATTTGCCTTCCATTTTTAGGAGGAAAAAGGTTGGCTGATAAACTGATATCCCTGAGTGAGGCGACTAGTTTAATTAAAGACGGTGATCTTCTGGGCATTGGAGGAATGAGCCTTTACCGCCGCCCCATGGCTTTGACTCGAGAAATTATACGCCAAGGTATCAAGAATCTGGGAATTTTGACCTTTATAGCCGGACTACCCACAGATATGCTTATAGGTGCACACTGTGCCTCGCAGATTAGAAGTTGCTATGTGGGTTTTGAACTCTTTGGCTTTGCGCCTAATTTTCGCAAGGCTTCCGAAAACGGGGAACTCGAGATAGTTGAGGAAACAGAACTCACAATTGTTTTGGGCCTAAAGGCTACCCTACTCCAAGTCCCTCATCTGCCAACTAGGGGAATCAGAGGCACCGATGTTATGAAGGTAAGAAAGGATCTTAAGGAGTACACCTGTCCCCTTTCCGGCGAGAAGCTTGTGGCCCTTCCTCCCATAAAGCCAGATGTTTCAATTATCCATGTGTCTATGGCGGACAGGATGGGTAATGCCCACATTGATGGTGCGGTTTGGTTAGATGAGGACTTAGCCAAAGCCAGCAAGAAAGTGGTTATTTCTGCTGAGAAGATTGTGGAAACAGAGGAAATCATTCGCGCTCCGGGCAGGGCGAACATTCCCCACTTTATGGTTGATGCTGTAGTTCGTACGCCCTTCGGAGCCCATCCCACATCCTGCTTCCCATTTTACACTTATGACATAAAGCACATCAGAAAATATTTGGAAATGTCGAGGAATAATGGATTTTCCGAGTATCTCAACACTTACGTTTACCAGACTAAAACTCATGAAGAGTATCTGGACCGCATAGGGGCCTCAACCCTTTCTAAAATTCTTCTCTAGGAGTTGGTGACTATGTATTCTAATGATTTTACAACAGACGAAATGGTTATTGTTTGTATGGCAAGAGAGATTAAAGACTATGACGTGATGGCGCAGGGTATAGCTACACCCTTGGTGACCAACGCTTACCTTCTTGCCAAAAAAACCCATGCCCCCCACTGTACTCCCATGTTTCATATGGGCAACACCTATGTCCTTGAAACTCGCCCGGTATCTTTACTATATTTCGAGAAATATGTTAGTACTTGGGCGTTGCGCTTTCAACACAGCGGGGAAGTGACTATGGAGCATCTGCCCTCTGGAAGAGTAACAGTGGAGTATTTCAGGCCGGCCCAAATAGATATGTATGGAAACTTCAACAATACCTGCATTGGCGACTGGTATTCTCCCAAGGTTCGTCTTCCGGGGGCTGCTGGAATACCTGAGGTTTCAATCACCTACAAGAAGATTCTGCTCTACGTGCCTCGCCATGATAAGAGGTGTTTCACACCCAAAATTGACTTTGTGAGTGGCGTAGGTTTCCTAGACGGGAAAACTACAAGGGAGCAGATGGGATTCCCGGGAAAAGGCCCTTACCACATAATTACTGACCTTGCAGTTCTGGGTTTTGACGAGAAGACTAAGCGTATGAAAGTTATTTCTCTGCATCCCGGGGTAACGAGGAGGGAAATTCAGGAAAAAACAGGCTTCGAACTAATTATTCCCGAAGATACACCCACCACCGAGCCTCCCACTAGGGAACAGGTAAGGATAATAAGGGAGGAAATTGATCCCCTAAATATCAGGCGTTTAGAGTTTCTGCCTGCGGATGAGAGAGACGCTCTTCTTGATGAAATAATTGAGTCCGAAATGCCAAAATAAATTCTAGACTCTGTTTCATGGAGGGCAATTCTTGTCTGTGGCTATGGAGCTGTGGGGCTTCGTGGTTAAAGCCTTTTTGGAATGGAGGCGCTACGAGGTTGAGGAATTAGGGCCTCAGACAGTTTTTCTCTCCCCCTCTGAGGCCCAGAAAATGAGTATCACTGAGTTTAGGTGGTGGTGTGAGAAGTACAGAATCAAATTTTTGGCAGAGAGAATGAAAAAATGTGATAAACTTTCGATAGCCTTGGAGGATTTAAAGGGCTCAATAAGACAGGAAGAAATTATGGTGCTTGTGGATGGGATGATTCGCCTGTGTGATGAGATTAAACGGAGGATAGGGGAAGAGATTGATGCGGTGTCAGATTGCATAATGGAAATAGGAGACCACGTGGAAAGCTTTGACTCCATAAGAAAAGCTGGCGAAGTTGAGGAAGAAATAAGAAAACTTATGGCAAATTTTAAAATCGGATTTGACCACATGGAGGAGTTCGGTTTTCCTCCACCAGAATGCCTATAAGATAAAAAACAATTTTAAGCAATAAGGAAACTTTCGCTACAAAAGTCTTTATTGCCCAGCTCTATACATCAAAAATTAGAAATCGAATCGTGCTTTTTAGAATCTCTAAATTCTTTTTTAAAAAAATGTTTTTTTTCAAGTTTTTTAAGTAAATTTTTTTATTACTTAACCCTTTTTTTGGCAAAACATAATAAGATAAATTTTTTAAAGGGAAAAATATTTTTTTCCTTGAGAAGCATTTAAGAACCTAAAAGTGCATTACACGAACCGTTAACCCAGCGAGTTTAACTATTTGGAAACGCGGGGATGCTGAGTTAAGTAAAAGGATGGATGAAGTCATATGCTCCAATTAGGCACCGGAGTTAACAATAACTGTTGAGGAGAATACTATTGTTGCTGAGATCCATCGCCGAAATACTGGTCAGTTGCTTGGGCTTTTCCTACGAGAAGCCCTGCCGCTACCTGATAGTGGAAGAAGGTAAACTTACACGTTGTGCTTTAGACTATTCGGTGCCTATCTGTAAGGGAGTATGGTGTGAACCAATAACGGAAGAGTTGATGATTACCACCTGCGATAAACTCGCAGATGTAGCCAGATCCATTCCTAACAAGCTTTCTAGTGGGATAACAGACCTAGACCTATACTTGTGTGGTGGGCTACAGTTTACAAATCACGTAGCAGTCATAGGTGAACCGAGAACCGCAACATATTTGGCTATACACATAATTGTGGCGGCCAGTAAGAGAAACATTAAATCTTACTATTACACCATCAGTAAAGGGGCCCGACTCAACACCGTGAGAAAAATGATTGAGAAAATTGGTGTGGAGTCCTGCATCATTGGTGACATTGCAGAACTTTATAAAGACCTCACAGAGGATTACATGCTAATAAATAAATTGAAAGATATGCTAGAGGAGTCCAAAAAAGAGGGCTACGAGGGCCTCATAGTTATTAGAGACTCGATTATAAAATATATGAAGGAGGAAGCCTTGTTCCCAAAGAAGATTCTTGAATATGAAGAGAGGCTTGGTAGGGTTAGTTTCCGCAATTTGCTAACCATATCTATTTTTGAATCAGAATTGCTCGAAAAGGAAATTCGAGACTTCATTATGGATACCTTTTCAACAGTGATTGAAACTCGAGACAGCCCTCCCAGTTTTAGAATACTTAAAAGGGAGCAGGGCAGGCCAAGCCCGTGGGTAAATGTGGATTTAACTGTGCCCTAAACCTTATTTTTATATTTGGGTATGCTAATCATTAATTTAGAAAAATTTTATATCAAAAAAAGGTTTGAGAAAGGGTAATAGATATGATAAGGATTCATGGAAAGACGCCTCCACTTCTTCTCAAAGGAGAAAAACTGATACATGTGGTGCGCGGTGTAACTGTCGGGGAAGCCGAAGACTTCAACCTCCAGACCAACAGAGGCGACCTATACCTGACAAACATGCGAATCATATTCTATGGAGATAAGGGAACCTTAGCCCAAATAATGCGCGCCTCACCGGAAGAAGAGATATTCGGAGGATTCAGCATCTTCTTTGAAAACATAGATGATGTATCCATAGGGGGACTGATGGAAAAACAGTTAGAGATAAAATATCCCAAGGAGAGCAAATGGTCAGTTTTCAAATCTGACCACATAGCCATTAAGGGCATGGACACCGAAGACATGACTAGACTAATAAGACTTATAAAAAGCTACAAACAAATGGACTTAAAGCCCATACCCCTAACAGTAGCTGAAAGAGCACAACTAGACGAAGAAGAAATCTCCCCATCCTATGATGTGGGCATAGAAACAGAAGTAACTGGCGTAGTAAAGGAAAAATCACTAGCCAAAAAAATTTGGGACGTCCTAAATCCCCCCGAACCAGGAGCCAAATCCAAAGCTAAAACCGTCTCCAAAACCACTCCCAGCGCAAAAGGAGAGATTAAAGATAAAGGCGGCATCTCAATTTCGGCAAAGGTATCCCAAATGATGAAGGAGCGGGAAGAAGCCAAGAAGCAAAAAATAGAAGCAGAACTAAAAAAGACCCCACCAGGATTTATTATAAGTGAAAAAGTCGAAATGCTGTGCCCTGCCTGCGGAAGCACAGTTATGGTCGAGCCTGGAATGGACACTTGCCCCTACTGTAAAAAGAGAGTAAACTGGCTAACAGGCAAGTTCATGGACTAAATTTTCGCACCCAATCTTTCTCCCCGCCCTCCAATAAGCAATCTTACAATCCCACCCTAGATAAAGAACGAAAAATTCTCTATTTGCATAACGGGCACCGTTAGCCTGCATTTAAGGCACCACATCACAATTCTTACATAAAAAATTCTTGTGATGGCCGCAAATATACGCATCAATTTCTCAAGATAGAATACCCACAAAATAAACCATTAAGAACCCATTTTTGGTAAACAAAGTTGAGGAGACCATCAAAATAAAAAAATGTTGTTTTAATTTAGCTAATGTTTGCAGCTTCTAACGGGTCTGAAGCGAGAGAAGTTTCCAGTAGACTTGCAGGTGGGCTGGATAATATCTATAAAGGTTGAATCTAAATGAGAGGCTGCAGCAAAACTAGTTTTTGTAGAGTTCTGGTCTGCGATCCTTAAGGGTTGTTGCTGAGCCGTTTTCCCTCTTTTTATGTAGTAGTTCCAGGTCTAGTTCTCCATGTATAACCATTTCTGTATTGGTTTTGGCTTCGGCTATAACGCCGTTTGGGGGCCATGGGTCTTCGCATGGACTTAGTATTGAGGATCTTCCCCAGCCAGCCATCTCTGGAATCGGGGGCGTTCCAACCATGCAGGAGTGGACTACGTAGATTTGGTTTTCTATGGCTCTTGCTTGGCAGCAGTGTCTAACCCTCCAAAAGCCATGCTCGCCGATGGTGTACGAGGGACAAAAGACAATCTCCGCTCCTTTTAGTGTGAGGATGCGTACCACTTCTGGAAACTCTATTTCGTAGCATATAGCTATACCTACTTTTGCCTTTTTTGTTTGGAAAATTTCAATGGTGTCGCCTGGGGATACTCCTAGGAAGGGTTCTAGGGGGAATAGGTGGGTTTTGCTGTGCTCAAATATTTGTCCATCGGGACAGAACATGTAGCTGGTGTTGTACTGCTTATTGTTTTTCTTTGTGTTATGTGAACCTGCCACAATGTATTGTTTTCTCTCTTTGGATAACTGGGTGAATAGTTCCAAGTATTGTTCAGTAAACTCATGTATTCTGGTTATATCGTGATTTGGGATAAGGTATTGGAGCTCCATAGTGAAGGTTTCGGGAAAAACAACAAAGTCGGAGCCCTTTGCCTTGTTCAGGAGATTTTCCACGTTGGATTCAAAATCCTCAAATCCACTAATAGGCTTGTAAGCAAACTGGACACAGGAAACTTTGACAATATTCAATGCTTGCTCCCTCCAATAAACTGTTCAACGCATCGGATTCCCTTTCCAAATATGTATGAACAGGTTAATTTGTTAGACGTGTATTTGGAACTTGTCGATTTAAATTATTTGGTAGTGACGGAGGCTTATTTCATAAACTTGTTTGAGCGTGTATCGAAAATGAGTGAAAATGGCGAGTTAACTACTAGGGTTAAGAGGTTAGCCCAAGATTTGGGAGCTAAAATTGTGGGAGTTGCAAAAGCAGATGGGTTCAAGGAGGCTCCTGAGGGCTACAGGCCGAATGACATTCTAAAAGATGCAAAAAGTGTGGTGGTTCTAGCAATTCCCCTCCTAAAGGGGGCAGTAAGAAATGCTCCCAGCAGAGAGTACCTTTTAAACTATTCCGTATTAAACCAAGAATTAAACACAATAGCAATGCGGGTGGCCCTCTTTTTGGAAAGTGAGGGATATAAAGCCGTAGCAATTCCCGCTTCCTCCCCCTACAACACTAAGGAGAATAGGGGAGACCTTTCCCATCGCCACGCGGCGGTTCTTGCAGGAATCGGCTGCCTAGGCAGAAACAACCTCCTAATCACCAAAGATTATGGACCAAGAGTACGCCTCACATCCATAGTAACCAACGCCCCCCTAACTGGCGACCCACCTCTCCCCGAAAATTTCTGTGAAGAATGCGACTTATGCGTCAAATCCTGCCCTGCAAACGCACTGGAAACCGGGCTTACAGACAAGAAAAAATGTATTAGCCACATGAAAAAAGTGGGAAAAAAGTTAGACACAAGCGAATTAATCTGTGGGATCTGCGTAAAAGTATGCGCCATAGGAAAATGACATATAGACTTTCCATTTAATTTTTTTCCTTTTCGCTTCCAGAAAGTATGGTTTTTCCCGCCTTTTTTTGGGAAAAGAAGCCTTAAATAACCCCGGTCAAGGATAGGTTTAGGAAAAAATTAATGAGAAACTCTATAGAAAGGATTTAAACAAGTCACTCAGCGATTGGTGTGTAGCCCAATGGGTATTACTGCTCTGCCAGTTTTTAGTTTAAAATTCGGGTTTTATTTCTTCTACCCAGAATCTTTTCCGAGACAGTGTTTTGGGAAACTGATGTAGAATAACTCCCTTGAATATGGTGCCGGCTCTCTGTGAGCATCGATGTTCCGGTTTTTCACCTATGGCCATCTGCACCAATTCCAGTAGGTGGTAGATGGGCATCCTAATTGGCCAAACCTTTTTCCCCACCGAGAGCATCTGTAGACAACCCGCGCAGTAGACGCCCAGAATGTCGGCGTGGGTTTTCGCGGCCTGTCTCAGTCTCCTTATTGTTGCCATAGTCAAAGTCCAAGGGTGATAACTTCTTGGGAAACTGAACCCTCCACTTATTCCGCAGCAGAGAGCACAGTCCCGGGCGCACTCCATCTCCACAACTTTCGTCCCTATGATTTCCAATATTCTTCTAGGTATATCAAGGTACTCATCGCCGAATGCCCGCCCATAGCAGGAGTCTTGGAGGGTTACAGTTTTGTTGAGCTTCTCCTTCACCTTAATTTCTCCCTTTTCGAGTCTATCTAGGAGTATTCTGTAAAAGGGCACCACTTCAAAATCGAATTTTATGCCAAATCTTTTGGGTAAAACGTTGGTAAACATGTTGCACCCTGCAGTGCACAGCATAACTACCTTTTTTGCCCCTATCCATTTAAACCATTTCTCAAGCCTCAAACCGGCTTGCTTGGCTTGGTCAAACATTCCCGTACGGTAGTAGGTTTCTCCGCAGCACAGATTCAGGGAACCCATGATAGTGTATTCTTTCAAGAGGCTAGTGTAGGTAAGCGAAGGAATAGTGATAACATTGCATCCGGGGTAGAGTATGGTTTCACTTTTCTTAAATTTAGACCAGGACTCCACAGTTCTTTTCTCATCTTCAGGCAGTCTATCAAGTGCGTAAGTTCTGAAGTTGGGTTTCCCGTGGGCAATGAACCAACGAGCCCTCTCAGGAAGCCCCTTCGCCTTATATTCCTCGTACCACCTTTGCAGAACTAGCTCCGTGGGGAAACAGCCATTCGGACAGAAGTAGTTACATGCAAAACACGATTCACATTTTTCCAAGACATGTTTCGTCTTTTCACCATCAATTAGCCTCTGAATTTCCCTCTTGGACTCCTCTAAAGGAAGCTTCATAACAGGGCAACGCGAGAAACATTCTCCGCAGCGTGTACACGCTTCCTCATTGAAGAAGCTATACTGATTCTGCTCAGCCACCATTTTTTAGTCTCCTAAGTAAATTTACTTTTATATAAGTTAAAACATTAAACACTCTATCTCAATGAGAGTATTATTCTAAATGTTTTAGAGATTAATTTTTTGACCGAATTCCGTTTCAGTAGAGGAGTTATTAGTTTGGAGAGCATGGTTTTGTCCTCCAACTGTTCAGTTCTGTCCTCTATTTCGGGCGGGAACGGTGCAATCCAGTACCCTTTTCCGGTTCTCACTATGTTTGCTATGGGGTGAGCCAAAACTGTTCCAATTATGTCCCATGCTCTCTCACTGTGTCTATGTAGTGGCTGTTCTCCCGCCGCCAACTGGACTACCTCAAAAACATGGTATATGGGCATCTTAACTCCTAAGAGTTCTTTTGCCACTGACATTATCCACAGGCATCCAGCGCAGTGAACCACTAAGGCGTCTGCACCGGTTTCCTCCGCCTCTTTAAATCTTTTACCTGCATAGCTTATGATGTCCAGCATACTGTAGCGGCCGGCGCCGGCTCCGAAGCCGCAGCACAGAGAGTTTTCCTTATGGTGCTTCATCTCAACCAATTCTACACCTGTGGCACTCAGTAAATTTCTGACAGTTTCGAAGAATTCCTCTCCCGCCGCCTTAGACCAGCAGGAATCGTGGAGGGTGACCTTCATTTTAACCTTCGACTTTAGTTTCACTTCCCCCCTCTTGATTCTCTCCAGCAGCCACTCCTCAAAGGGCTGCACTTGAAAATTGAATCTTATGCCAAATTTTTGAGGCAATATTTTTTTGAGCATAACGTATTCGCCAACGTAGAAGGGAATTACCCTTTTTGCGCCCACTTTTCCGAGTTGCTTCTCCACACGCCTTCCTGCCTGCTCCACCACGTCAAACAAACCCAGCTGATAGTAAAGGCCTCCGCTGGTCCAGAAATCCCCGGTGCCCACAAAAGTGACGTTTTCCAAAATTTTGGATTGTGTAATGTAGGGAACAAAGCTAGTCATGCCTCCCCCAATTATTACCAAGTCGGATTTCTGGGGATTGGCCCATGACTGAATCCTTTTTTTCTCGTCCTCGGGGAATTTCTTCCAGAGGGCTGACCAAAGGTTTCGTGGATGATTGGGTGATAGGAGTTTCATTGTTTGGCCTAGACCATTTTTTCTGTATCTTTCAAACCATCTCATCAAGATTAACTCGTAGGGGTCTGCTTTCTGTGGGCAATAAATGTTACAGGAGAAACAGGTAGTACACTTGGTGAGCACATGCTTTGTTTTTTCAGAGTTAATCAATCTCCGAATTTCTCTTTTAGCTTCTGGTGGAGATAGCTGCATTACCGGGCACTTCACGAGGCAGTCGCCGCACTCGGTGCAGTAATCTCTCTTGAAGAAACTGTATGTTTCCTGCCTGCTCATTTTAAGCCCTTCACGGAATTCTAAATATTTCTAAAATACCTATCCGCTATTTATATTTAAGCTTTTAAAAATGGCAACGTATAAAAACTTTCATTTTTTGTGCTTAGTAAGAGTTTTAAAGGGGGATTTGGTTTAAGATGTGTGAGGTGGCTGTGGTGTTTGAATTTGTGGATCCAGTTGAACTTTTTGGGACAGTTGGAATGTTTGTTGTTATGGGCATTATGGCCGTTTTCGTCGCCGTTTATGTATGGGGCTCCAAATACAACAGGATACTCATTAGCAGGTTTGGAACCATTCTAAAAGCAGAGCTCAGCCCCAAGTGTGAGAAAAGCAAGCAACAAATCTTCAGAACCAGCGGTTTCAGACTTTACTGCGAAACCAAAAGAAACATTCCCCTTAAAAAATGGGAAGTGGTTCTATTCCTGCTTAACAGAGAGAATCTCATCCATCACATAATCTCAAAATTCCGTCCTCATTATGATATGCTCTTCACACAGGCTAATCTTGAAGCTAAACCCAGATTCCACCTCGAAATCATTAACCCCACAAGTAAGGAGATCACAAAGGAGGACAGCTTGGTTCTAAAGGAACTAAAAGAAGTTGACGCCCCCCAATTGAAAGATAAATTTATTGTAAAGGCTTCCGACGTGGAGAGGGTTGAAAGGCTGGTAAAAGACGAAGAATTTGTAAAAATGATGAATAAACTGGGCGACGACTTTGTAAGAATGTCCATTACGGACGATACTCCCAATTTACTGTTTGCCAGCAGGGCAAGGGAGTCAATGCTGCTCACCCACGTGAAACTAGCTGAGAGGGTGGGGTACCTAATTAGACCGCCAAGGAGAAAACCCAAATTTGCTGAATAAAGTAATTTTTTGGAATGGAAGCCGGGTAAGCATTTAGGAAAAGTAGAAAACCATTCTTCAACTGTTTTTTAGTTGTTTGTACAATTGAGCGTTGTGGTTTTGTTCTTCCTGCCTAAATTAGAAATTACAGGTCTCTCCTTCCGGATATTGAAGGCCAAAAATAGATGGCTGAGTATATAAATTCACATTATTGAGGTAGCTAACCTCAAGTGGTTAAAATATTTGGATAGAAAGTTTTATCATAAAGATTGCTGAAACTTTCTTAATCAATTAGTGAAGGAGGCTAACTCCTTTTAGATAAGGTGGAGGTGAACTTTTGCCTGGGAAACTTGTGGATTACATCTTTGAGATTTGTAAAACAATAGGTCCTAGAATAGCGGGAAGCCCAGAGGAGGCCAAAGCAGCAGATTACTTGAAGAAGAAATTAAAGCCTCTAAGTGACAAGGTTATGGTGGAAGAATTTAAGTGCCACCCCAGCGTTTTGCAGGGCCTTATCCTTTTCGAGTTCTCCTGTATACTCATAGCATTTATTCTCTATTTTATAATCCCGGCGTTAACTACTCTAATCATAGTAATAACAATTCTAATTCTGTTCCTAACACGAATGCGGGGAAAAGAAATAATCGATCCACTATTTAAATCTGCAGCCTCGGAGAACGTAATAGCAATAATTAAACCTGTACATAAGGCTAAGAGGAAAGTGATTTTTTCGGGCCACCACGATTCCGCATTCTACATGCCTCTCTTTGCAAAGCAGAAGAAAAGACTACACATACTGCAGAACATTCCAGTCTACTCCGCCATCGTCTTCGCAGTCTTGGCGGCGGTGAAAAGCATTTGGATCTTTCTGGATCTCTTTACTGGATTTAACTTATTCACAATTAGTCTAGGGCTTTTCACCTTTGCTAACCTGATAAGATTCTATCTACCCCTCGATGTGCCCGCAGTAGCGGTGGGACTAATTAGTCTACTATCCGGCGCCTACTTCACATTCAACATGGTTACGAAGCGGCCCGTAATGGGTGCTAATGACAACCTTTCAGCGGTTGCCGTGATTCTGGGCATAGCAGAGAATGTCTCAAAGAAGCCGCCTAGAGATACGGAGGTTTGGCTTGTCTCTTTTGGGACAGAGGAGCCCGCAACCCTGGGAAGCAAAGTTTTCGCCCAAAGACATGGGGAAGAGCTTAAAGATGCCTACGTGTTCAACATGGAAACTGTGGGTCAGGGAAGCTTCGGAGTAGTAACTAGGGAGATTTCCGTATCGGGAAACCTTTCAAAGGAACTGGCAGAAATAGTTGTCAATGCTGGAAAGAAATGTAATGTAAAGGTAAAACCCATTGAGCTCAAATATGGAAACACTGACGCCACCCCTATTGCTAGACAGGGCTTTAAGTCAGTCACCATCATGGGCATGGATGAAAACGAGCTGTTTACACTATGGCATATTCCCGAAGATGTCCCCGAAAACATAGATGAGAAAAATCTGCAAAAAGCCTTAAAACTATGCCTGCAAATCCTAGAAGACATCGATTCCATGCCCTAAACAAAGTAATCCCTATGAACTCACCCCTTCTCCCCTTTTTTCGTTCTTTTTGTTACATTCACCTATTCCAAAATTTTTATATGATTTCTGGACAGAAATTTGGAGGTATGATTGAGAACACGATGCTTAATGTTTTAAACTGGCTTTTTTAGGAAATGCGAAAAGAATGTGTCAATCCTAAAATGGGTTTGAGCTCGAGCTTAATTCTAAAACTGGCTTGCTGCATTCCCTTATCCGTGATAAAATCTGCTAATTCCTGTGGTGTGGAAGGTTATATTCATGCCAGCTTATTTTATAAAGACCACCTCAAGAAGACCACCGTTTTCAAACAGTGGATGAATTGAGGAAGTTTTTTTGAGCTGGCAAAACGAACAGAATATCAAAATGTTCCCCTTAAGGGGGAACAATCGGAGAAAACCAAGCCACACTGTGCGAATGAAGCTTGAGATACCCGAAAAGGGCTTCAATACGTTCGGCAACGAACGAGTGCCAGGCTCGACGTCTGGCCTAGGGTCTTGACTGGAGTACCAGTCATCAGGTGACCAGGCCCTGAAGCACAAGGAAGAGGGAGATAAGCCTGAGAGGCGTTGGCCTTGCACCGTTAAAGCCTTGAAGGTGAAGGTGCAACCCCACAAACATCCATAAAACACCGTGTTGGCGACAAGCGGGAAATGGTGAACGAAACCTGGAAGCCACCATTTTCAAATGGTGGAGGAGGTCACTGGTAGAGAGATTCTAGATTGTTTTCATTCTTTTTTCTTGGAAAAGGCTTTGTTCTCGATTGTTTTGGCGACTGCTTTTACTCTTTTCAGGATTTCTCCCATATCCTCTTCTGTCACTCCTGAAACTGCGAGAATGTGGGAGTGTACAGTGACCGCAACAATGTATCCTTCCTTAGTGCGGAGTATAAAGTCTTCAACCTCCCCCTGTTTGAAGCAGTCGGAAATGCATTTACGGTTTTCCAGTAAATTCATCGCTTCCTCACTGAATTCTTCTCCTCCTTTTCTCAATTTACTCACAACTATATTCCCTGATTCGTCAAGCAGAAAAGCATTAAAATTGGAGGACTCAAATTTTTCTTTGAAGATTTCCTCCAGTAAACTTATTTTTTTGGCATCCATCAGGCTCGCACCCAAAAACGCTCTTTTAATGTTTCACTTATTTAATTATGTTGGTTTTTCTGCTAAGAATTTACGAAGAGCATGTTTTTGAAGTTTTTCACTGGAAACACTGGAAACACTGGAAACAGTATACGCAAAGGTGTTTATATTCCACAGAGACCCATCCAAAAATGGGTAACTAAAATGATCTCGTCTGCGGAAAAACCATCCAGCCTAACCGAATTTTCAGAGGAAACAGACCAATCACTGGTAAAACCACACGAGATCATACTCCAAAACATAAAAGAAAACGGGGTGTACCGAGTAAACTATTCCTTTAACGGTAGAATATCCGAACCAAAAAACTTGGGAAAAATAATCAACGATTACGAAAACGATAACAAACTCCTCAGGGAAGGAGTTAAAGGCGAACCCGGACTAAGCGGGCTCAGCTTCTCACTTCTAGTATACGACCGCGAAACAATGCACAAAATTTACCTCCTCCTAATCTCCCAAAGAGCAAGAGTAAAAGTGGAAAGACTAAACTACAACGAAGCAATATTCGAAAAAATACAAGAAAAAATATTACGCTCTATCTCCAACTAAACCCTAATAAGCAAATAACTACTTTTCCATTCCATTTCATCCATATGTTTAAGGCAGCACTCCTACCTGTAGGGGTCTGTTTTTGTGGCTGGCTTTGAGAGAAACCATCTCCCCATCTTTTTTAAGACCTTTGTGTAGAAAAATGGAGGTGGGAAGGGATGCGGAGGCAGGCTAAAGGCAAGGTCACCACAAAAATTCAGCCACCCGGAGTGTTGCTTAAACATATGGATTTCATGGTACTGTTAACCTAAAACTATTTTTCGACTTTATTCACCTCCCTCCCTCAAAAATTGGGAATGTTCCATTAAGGCGCGGTTTTAGATTTTTTATCCCTTCCAAACATAACATTCAACTTGCATCCGAGACGTAATACTAGTTTATTTTAATGGTTTTGCATACATTATCCTTATAAAAAGTGTGCAGTATACGTCTCAACAATTAAGAAACTCTCTTTCCCTATTTGCTGGAGGCTGTGACTTGAGAACCAGAGTGATAATCATGGGTGCGGCGGGAAGAGATTTCCACAATTTTAACGTTTACTTTAGACAAAACGATCAATATGAGGTTGTGGCTTTCACAGCAGCTCAAATACCCAAAATAGAGAACAGGGTGTATCCTCCAGAACTTGCCGGTCCCCTCTACCCTAAAGGCATAAAAATATATCCCGAAGAAGAACTACCTAACCTCATTAAAAAATACGATGTGGAACAAGTAGTTCTAGCTTACACTGACCTCTCTCATGTAACCGTGATGAATAAGGCCTCACTTGTACTTGCCTGTGGAGCTGATTTTCGACTCATGGGTCCCAAAGCCACTATGCTAGAATCCAAAAAACCGGTAATATCTATATGTGCTGTGAGGACAGGCTCGGGGAAAAGTCAAACTACCAGAAAAGTTTCAGACATTCTTCGCAGCAGAGGATTAAAAGTGGTGGTAATAAGACACCCTATGCCCTACGGAGACCTGAAAAGCCAGGTATGCCAAAGATTTGCAACCTATGAAGACTTGGACAAGTACCAAACCACCATAGAGGAGAGGGAAGAGTATGAGCCTCATATTGATAGGGGGAACATTGTGTATGCGGGGGTTGACTACCAAAAAATCTTGGGGGAAGCCG
This sequence comes from Candidatus Jordarchaeia archaeon, assembly GCA_029856435.1. Classification (GTDB taxonomy): domain Archaea; phylum Asgardarchaeota; class Jordiarchaeia; order Jordiarchaeales; family Jordiarchaeaceae; genus Jordiarchaeum. The sequence continues at coordinate 13,715 of JAHQXB010000024.1, read as the reverse complement.
AAAAAGAGGCGGACATAATATTGTGGGATGGGGGCAACAATGACTTTCCCTTCTATAAACCCGACCTACAAATAGTGCTGGTTGACCCCCACCGACCAGGACATGAATTAACCTACTATCCCGGAGAAACAAACGCCCGCATGGCAGACATAGTCATAATCAACAAAATTGACAGTGCAAAACCTGACCATGTGGAGCAAACCATAAAAAACATCAAAAAACTCAACCCCAAAGCAACCATAATCAAAGCCGCATCCCCCATTACTGTGGAAAACCCCGACCTCATCCGAGACAAAAGGGTACTGGTAGTGGAGGACGGCCCCACCCTAACCCACGGCGGAATGAGCTATGGGGCGGGAATAGTGGCTGCGAGAAAATATGCGGCGAAAGAAATAGTTGATCCCAGACCCTATGCTGTAGGCTCCATAAAAAAGGTATTCGAAGAATATCCCCAAATAGGCGCACTCCTACCCGCAATGGGATACAGCCCCGAACAAATAGATGAACTAAAACAAACCATCGAAGCCACAGACTGCGACACAGTGATTATAGGTACACCCATAGACCTCAGAAGACTCCTAAAAGTTAACAAAACCACAGTCCGAATAAGATACGAACTCCAAGAAATAGGGAAACCCGATTTGGAAGAGGTGCTGGAAAATTTCCTAAACAGCAAATACTAAGATATAAGGAAGAGAAACAAAAAAGAAGAAAATAGAGAAACTTTATTTTTTAGTGAATCATTGATTGCCTTCTCATGTCCTCTCCGCACTTTTTACACTGCCAATTCTTAGCGTCACTTGAATGCAGGTCTATAGTGTTGAGAGTGAAACAGTTGGCGCATACTTGCTGGTTTATAACAGCAGATGTGCCTATGCCATCTATCTTCTTTTTGATGGGGTGCAGTGGAGCGTCAATGGAGGGTGGGAAATACTTGTCCTCCCTGTAGTAGTATTTTCCAGTCTTGGGATCAATTGTTGGAACGCCCAAGGGGTATCTCCAGAAACTCCAGGGAAGCTTGGCGCAAACGTTTGCGGTAGCTCGCCGAACCCCTGGGGGAATGTCTACAAAGTAATCTTCTACATATTTCGACCTAGTTTTCACTGCGTATCCTTCTTCTTTTCGGAGAATACTTGTCGAAACCTTTTGGCCTACACTCTTGAAGAGTTCACGGGTTCTCTGGCGGCCCTTCTTAATCCAATCCTTGCTCAGAGTGAAGGCTGCCTTCAATGGGTCTTCAACTTCAAAGTCCGCTAATTCTTCTGGGTGGAGCAGAGTAAAATTGGGTGTATGGAAGTTGGTGTTAAAGTCCACAATAATTCTGTGGTCCTTGCCATCGTCTGGAACACGGTAGAAAAGCTCTCTCCAGTGATAATCGCTCACTATCCATTCCAGCACTCCAGTCTCTGCGTTGACCCAAACCTCCACTCTTTCATAGTCTTCGTGGTATAGGGACCTTGAAGACAATGTGAATTCCCCTGGCCACAAGTAGGTGAAGCGCATTACCCAGTAGTATTTGCCCTCTACCCATATAGGGGCGTCTTCACGGTCTTTATATGGAAATAGAGGTCCCTGGTTGGCGTAAAAGTACAGTGTGTATCTTTCAAGCCCCAGGACTTGTACCCCAGATAGTCCCAGTACGAAGCTTGCTGCCAGCAAGAATAATATTCCGTAGAGGCAAGCGGTGAACGTTAAATTGAATGGTATCGCAGCTATTATTGAATATTGATCCGCTAGTGAAGGGGTTATGGAGATTAGTGTTGGGTCTTCTCCTAGAACAAATTGTCTGAAGTAGGGAGAGTTGAGAATGTTAATTGTGAGAAAGTCTGCCAGTCTCAGAAGGATATATTCTGAGAATATGAAGGCCACGCTTGAGAATATGCCTATGGTTATGACTGCTGGTGCGCCTTCGGGAGATTCTTGCAGTATTGCTCTAGACTTTTTACCCCAATATATTGAGAATAGGACTATAAAGGCGTATAGCACTATTGCGGCTATTACTAGTATCCGCACCTCTCCAGTGGTTACAAGCCTCCATAAATCGCCTGGCAAAAATATGTTTTGGAGGTAGGGTTGAATAGTTATGGCGAAGTAGACAGTAGCAACTGCTATTAACAATGCCACTATCGGAGTCACTGATCTTACTACATTGACTCGGTATGCTAGCTCGAAGGGGTTCCAGTGTGGCTTATATTTCTCTGCAAGATAGTTTGGATTGTAAAGGGGACCTATTTCCTCCTTTGTTTTTATTACTCGAACCATGCACTTGTCTTCTCCTGTGGGTATGATCTCTAGGTCGTATTCTGGTAGCCTAGGTTTTTCTCCTCTGGACACCCGATCCATGTGCTCGTAGGTTTCGTATTCAGGCTGCCTCTTAAAGAGTCTCAGAAGTCTAGCCCTTAATCCTGGTGCGCCCTTCTTGTATTCGTCAACTGCGTTTTTTCCCAGAAGGAAGTAGTTTGACCATAGGTCTCGGAATATGTATGCAAAACCTTGCGGCGTTTTCATTTCAGGTGTAGGTTCGGTGTAAGAGCTGACTCTTCCCATAGATGCCCAGAATCCTCCCCAAAGAGCCGAAATTGCAATGAATGTTGCTGCCAAGGCTGTGTAAGCTATGTTCAGATCCGCCTGCCAAACTCCCAAAGCGTCTTGGAAGTACCTCACTATGCTACCCTGAACCGATATATAGTAGGGGAGCCAGATAAGGTCATGAATTAGTTGTGGTGCTCCAGCCCTTAATATTCCAACGAAGGAGGCGAAACTTATTGTACCTCCTATGAATGCTCCGCTCCAGAACCGCTTGCTGAAAAAGGATGAGAGGGCCACAACCACAAAAGCATAAACGAAACAAAGCATAAGCACCTCGTTATAATATATTGTCCAAGGCCCAAATTGTAGTTTCGACTGTGTTATGAAATTTACATCAGCCCAGTACCCTAAAAGGAATGGTGCTATCAAGAAAATCAACCATGTGAGTGTAACTACAACTTTTCTGAATGAATATACAAAGCTCTTCCACATTAAACTGTACACTTCGAACTGCGAGAAAAATCCACCAGCGACACCCATTGCTATCATGGTGAGTACAATACCATAGGCTCCAAGAAATCCACCTTTCGTAGGGTCGTAGGCACCAGTATATATTAGAATTTTTAGCTGTAAATCTTTGCCCACAATAAAGAGTCCAGCTACGATTCCAGTATCGAGCAAGCCGTCAGGTAGTCCCATACCCAGAGAAGCCACTAGAAATAATGCAATCGGAGCTAAACCCTGAAAGTACTCTTGAATGACATGTGTTGGATATATCGGGTAAGATATGAGTGGTATCCATTCAGGGGAATAAGGGGAAACACCCCAAGGAATCAAACCAGGTACAATGGCCCAACTTCTAAATTTAAAATGAACAGCTGCAGTGATGGGTCCATAAAAAACATTGTCAAAATAGATAGCCCAATAGTCAAACCATGCGATAACACCAATAATAATAGCTAAAATAATCAAAATAGCTCTTCTACGCGTGAATATTTTACTTAGTTTCCCTTTCAAAGCCATGCATTGTCCTCCAAATACACAAATGTTTTTGTTTATTATAGAATCGCAAAGGTAATAAACATTTTTACCCCACATGCTTCGTTGCACAATTAGTGGTACCTCCCCATTTGCTCCCTCTGAGGGGCGTAAACCTTACGCATTTTTCTTCCCCTCCTATATTTGTTTCCCCTTTGTGAAGAAGTTTCGTGAGGTTGCATAAAACCAGATCAGCTTCTAGGAGCTAAACACATACAAAATTTCTAGTAAGCTTGATATATCCACTTCCCAGCCTAGTATGTATGAAAAGCCTACGAGCAGAAATATGCCTGCAATCGCACTTACCAGTGTGATGGGTGCCCCAATTTTTATAAATTTGACCCAAGGGATAGGATGCCCCTCTTTCTCTAGTGATGTTACTGCAATTAGGCTTGGGAGTCCCCCTATGGGGGTTAGGCTGGCTCCAATATTTGCTCCATATATAAGTGACCATATCACTATGTTTTCGTTTACCAGAGCGGATGCGGATAGGCTGGGTGTAACGTATAGCAATGCTGATGCTACAGAAATGTTGTAGAGCACTCCGGATAGTGTGCTGCTTAGCATTGTTACAAGGGCGGTTGTCAGTGGGACGTTGGTAACTGTAAGTTTTCCAAGACTGCTTCCCAAATTTTCTAAAACCCCCGTGCTATTAAGTCCACCCACCATAATGAATATCCCTATAAAAAAGAATATGAGACTCCAGTTTACTTCACGCAAAGTTTTCTCCGGGTTTTCTCCACTAATAACGAGAAAAAGAAAAGCGAACAATAGTGCTACCACATAGAATGGTACGCCGAAAAATCCCGCCACTACAAATACTAAAACGGTTGCTATGAGCAGAATACTTATCCGCTGGAAGAATTTCGGTTCCTTCATCAATTTATGTTCATCTAGGCTGAGCAGTCTAGACCTTATCTCAAAGAATTCTTCTTTATCCTTAGGAACTTGGAAGGCCTCTTTATGGTAGTGGAACAAAAAGAACAAAGCAATCACTGCACTTACTACTCCGAAGGGCAATCCTAGCAGCAAAAAGTTGGGATAAGAGAGATAACGTGTGGGATCCAAATCATAATGGCCTGAAACTAGCAAGTTTACAAAACTACCAATGACTGTTGAGTTGCTTGCTGCATTGATTACGAACAGAATCCCGAGTATGTGAGGAACAGGGTTGAGGTCAAGAATTCTATCTATTAGGAATATTAAGGCGCTCATTATTATCAGGGTGGGATTATTTCCCAAAATCATAGTCAAAACAAATGAGAGTATGCACAGATAGAGGAAGAGTTTTCTTATGTCCCCTCCACTGAGTTTCACCACCTTAAGTATAATGTACTCGAATATTCCCGAGTGGCTGGCAACAGTAGTAATAATAACTATAGAAATAACTATGAGCAGGGTGGACCAGCTAATAAATTCTTTATAAACGTCTTCAAAAGAAAACAGTAGCGCCGAATAAACAAACCCCCCAGACGCAAACCACTTGAAAATGGGAACCCAAGAATATATCACGGCAAAATAATATCCGGCAGCAAGTGTAGCTACCGCTCCCCCCAGAGCTACAACTGTCCTATTGAGGCGTCCAGCCGCTATCAACACAAAAGCAACAATAACTATAACTGTGAAAACTATTTGGGCCGGAAAAAGATGCAACTTCAGTAGGTAATTGGCCCAATCCGGGATTAGTACATCCATAGCTTCCTTTAAACAGAGCATATCCTTACACTCCTATCCAATCGGCACCTTAAATCTTACGAAGGCAAAATTAGGGCGGCTGAGCGTTTTACCTTTAGATGTTTTAAATATATATCAAAGAAAAACTTTTTAAATTTTAAGGCATTTAACATGCTATTTCTTGAATTTAACTAATTCTCGATTTAGCTGTTAGCTTTAAACCTTCACTATGGAAAACATTTTTGTAATTTTCCCAGAAACACGTCTTACGGAGGGTTTAAGACAAAATACTTCCAAAACGTCGGCGTGAAGGCTTCTCACTTTAGTTACGAAGAGTGTCAAAAGGTTTCTATCTTTAAGATGCTCTACTGCGAGTATAGATAGGAGAAGAGACTGGTGATGTCTACTCCCCAACCGAGAATGTGTCCAATTAAAGTTAGCGACAGTATGGCGGCAAAGAGACATATGATTACTATGGGCACTCCTAGTTTCATAAATTCAAACCATGTAACTCTAATATTCTCTTTTTCCAAGCTTGTGAGGGCTAGGAGGTTTGGTAAGCTTCCTATGGGAGTTAGATTATTTCCCACATTAGATCCGAATATTAGTGACCATATTATGAGGTTTTGATTTATTATGGCGGATGCGGATAGGCTGGGTGTAACGTACAATAGTGCTGTAGTTACAGAAATGTTGTCCATCACTCCTGATAATAAACCACAAAATAATGTCACGAGGCTGATTGTTCCTAGAACATTGCCAGTCGTCAGGCTACCAAGATTACTTCCAAGACTTTCCAAGATTTTGGTGCTGTGTACCCCACCCACAATTATGAATACTCCTATAAAGAAGAACACTAGGCTCCAATCCACCTCCCTAAGGGTTTTAACAGGATCAACTCCGCTCACCAAAATGAAGGCGAAGGCAAAAAACAGGGAAACCACATAAAATGGGACGTGTAACAATCCCGCAACTATAAAACCTATTACAGCCGTTGTCAGAAGTACGCTCAGCCTCCGAAACATTTTTGGATTTTCTATCAGAATTTTTGCATCCAAGGATAGCAACTCCGCTCTCAACTCCCAATACTCGGCTTTTTCTTGTGGCACCCTGAAGGCTTCTCCATACCTGCGGAATACAAATAGTATTACTATACCCATGCAGAGAAGAGAGAAGGGCAAACCTAAAACCATAAATGTAGGATAGGATAGCCAGCGTGACGGATCAGAATTGTAATGACCAGATACCAGAATGTTTATGAAACTAGCGACAAGGGTGGAAGCAGCAGCTACGTTAACCACGAAGACGGTGCCAAATAAGTAGGGTGCAGGATTTAAGTCCAATACCTTACATATTAACAATATTAGGGGAGTTAGCATGATTGCTGTTGGGTCACCGCTTAGCAACATGGTTAGAAGAAAAGCCAAAAACCATATGCTGAGAAAGAGTTTTCTTATGTCCCCTCCACTAAGTTTCACCACCTTAAGTATAATGTACTCGAATAGTCCGGAGTGGCTAGCAACCGTAGTAATAATAACAACAGAAATAATGATGAGCAGAGTGGACCAATCTATAAACTCTTTATAAACATCGCTGGCTGAAAAAAGTAGTTCTCTGATTACCAGACCTCCCGAGACATAGAATGTAAAGTAGGGAACCCAGTAATAAACTTTTGAGAAATAGACTCCAAAAATAAGTGTGGCCACCGCGCCTCCCAGAGCCGCAACAGTTCCATGAATGCGCCTAGTTGCAATCAAAATGAATGTGACTAAAAGAATTAAAGTGAAAATTATCTGGGCTGAAAGAGGCGGTTGAAGTAAGTATTCTGCCCACGTTGGGATAAGTTTGCTCACTACACTTTCCAAACTAAACATAGGCTTTCTTCTCGGAAAACCCATAAACCGGGAAATAAACAGCTACACTTTTAACATATTTATTATATTCTTCTACGATTTTTAAATAATAAATATTTTACTATTAAAATTATTTTTTAATATACCTTTATGGATTTCGCCAAAATCCTGCCAGCAGAGAGACAAACACACTTTTAGTAGTTACTTATTTCAAAGAAATAAAACTTACTCCAAACATTTTTTTGATCCCCCATACACCCTCCACAGAGCTTGAAGAAGGAATGTAAGAATAGAGTTTAATTCTCTTCGAGGACTCAAAATTGTGAAGCCTTTAATAGACACACTCCATTCAAACCCCAATCAACTCTCCATTATCCTATACAGGGAGATCTTTTTTATCATTCCAAGGAAGAACTACTCCATCTTTTTTTCAAAAAACGAATTTTTATATTCTTAAGATGGTAAACAGTAATTACATTGAGCTCAAAAAAAACAGTAAGGAAAATTATATGGTGAAAAAGTTATGGAAGAATCTCTATTTCTAATTATGGCTCTAAATTACTGGTATACTTGGGATCTAGGAGTTCTTTGGACTATTCAGGGAAGTTTCTGGACCCCTTGGGGATTCCTTGGTGGGAATCCCCTTCTTGACAAATTCTGGTTTGTTATCACCTCTTTGGGGAACGAAATGGCCTTATTTGTACTAACTGCAATAATATACTGGCTTGGCTACAAGCGGGAAGGCATATTTCTAGCACTGCTCCTCGTTTTCAGCTCGCTTATCAACTTCACTCTAAAATATGTTATTGGCCGGCCCAGACCCTCATTCTTCGAGTCCAAGAAACTATACTTTCCAGAGGGGCCCTCAATGCCTAGTGGACATGCACAAACAGTCACCGCCGCCGCGTTTACACTTGCTTGGCTTGCAAAGAAGGAAGCCCCCGCAGTGTCAAAACGGGGTATCCTCCTATTTGCACTAGCCGCCTTGGTGTCAGTCCTTGTTTCCATAAGCAGAGTTTACTTGGGAGCACATTGGCCCACAGACGTGATTTTCGGCATCCTCCTAGGACTACTCATCTTTGCAGTGTTTGCGCTAATTGCTGATAGAACCTGGAGCTTAATCGATGCAAAACTTCCAAAGAGTACTTGGATTAGGATAGTAATCATAGTTATTGTTCTCCTCCTCATTGCTTCAGTAATTCCCTTCAACTGGGAAGTGGGCTGGTACCTATATCTACTCACCGCTGGCTACATAACGGGAACTCTACCACTCATATTGCTCATAGTATATCCCTTTGAATGGGGAATAAGTTGGTATCTTCCTGGGGCTATAGCAGGCTTCCTTTCAGGAGCAATCTTGGAACAAAAATATGTTCATTTTACAACACCAAAGTCTTGGAAGTACGCTGTCATAAGAATTATTCTAGGCGCAATAGTTGCTCTGCCCGCATACTACCTCTTAGACAAGGTTCCTTGGGGGCCGCTTCAATTCCCAGTTTATGCCCTAATGGGATTATGGGTAACACTGATTGCACCAGCAGTCTTCAAAAAACTAGAACCAAAATAGACAAGTCCTAAATTCCCCCTTTTTTCATTTTATTCGTTTCTTTTGTTGGAAAATTTAAGATATACAAAGGATTTTTTCCCATTAGCCTGTTAGGGGGCTTGTGTAAAAATTAACATTTTTGGAGGAAAGTACGGGTGTGAATGTGAAGGTAATTAGAGTAATAGAGCTTCTGAATCGGGAGTATGGAGAGAAAAAGTGGAAAAAGAAGTTTGACCCCCTCGACCAGCTGGTGCTAACCATATTGTCTCAGAACACTTCCGATAGAAATAGTTATTCTGCCTTCTCTAACCTGAAGAGAAAATATCCTGTTTGGGAAGACCTCATAGGCGCCTCTGAAGAGGAAATAGCAGAAGTCATAAGGATTGGCGGGCTGGGCAACATTAAAGCCAAGAGGATAAAGGGAACACTTGTCGCAATTATGGAGAAGAGAAGAAATCTTGACTTATCTTACCTAAAAGAAATTCCCACGGAGGAAGCGTTATCCTTTCTCACAAAGCTCAAAGGTGTGGGTCCAAAAACCGCGGCCTGTGTCCTTCTCTTCTCATTCGGCAAGCCAGTTCTACCCGTAGATACCCATATTCATCGAGTATCAAAAAGACTTAGCCTAATTGGAAACGCAGACCGCCTTAAGGCACACAAAATACTCCAAAAAATTGTTCCCGAAGAGCAAGTTTACTCATTTCACATAAACATGATTGAGCATGGAAGGCGCATCTGTAAGCCTAAACCTAAATGTCCGAAGTGTGTTCTAAATGGGATCTGCGACTCAGCAAGCCGATTTTACCCCGAATTGGGAAAAACAGAATAGGAGTGACAATAGAAGGATTTGCGGCCGGAACCATCTCCCACTTGAATTTTTCCGATAGAGTTAAAAATAGTTGTCTCCAATAAATTTAACATAAAAATAAAAATGTTTACATTGTACCAAATTTATTTTTACATATGTAAATTAATAATCAAATTTTATTTGGTACAAGTATATATTTCCGATACAAATATAAATAATGAATGCATAGTAACAAACCAATTTCCTACCCTTAAGGAACTGAGTGGAAAAAATATGATTTGTATCAAAGGTGTAGTAAATGCATGATGTATACATTTGTGATACTACTCTGAGAGACGGCAGGCAGATGCCTGGAGTATACTTCACACTATATGAGTGCGTAGAAATAGCCAAAAGGCTGGACGAGATAGGAATAGACCAAATAGAAGTCTTTTGTCCCGGATACGTGCTCAAAGATTACTTCTTGATACGAGAACTAAACAAAATAGGACTAGATAAAAAGTTGCTAGTCTGGCACAGGGGCTTAAAAGTAGACCTAGAGAAATCTCTTAACACCAAACTTAAATTCGGAGCCGTAGCTCTGTCCATAGCAACAGAAAAACATCATCGTGAACAGAAACTACAGATGACCAAGGAACAAATAATAGAAAACATGTGCGAAGCGGTATCCTTCGCAAAAGAGCACGATTTATACGTATCTGTAAACGCTGAAAAAAGTGTTGGCACAGAACCCGAATACCTAATAGACTTCGCTGACGCAGTCACCGAAGCAGGCGCAGACAGAATAAGATACTGCGATACATTGGGAGAACTCATACCTCATGAAACATACAACATCATCTCAAAACTCGCAAAGAGAATTAAAGTGGACATAGAATTTCATGGGCACGACGATATGGGTTTGGGTGTGGGTAACACTCTAGAAGCATACAGGGCAGGAGCCAAGTGGCTGGACACCAGTGTCTGCAGATTGGGCGAACGCGGCGGCTTCACCTCCCTTGAGCAAGTCCTATACAATCTCTACAAACACTTCAACATCAAGAAATACGATGTGAGCAAACTGGCAGAACTAGCCACATTTGTGCAAAACGTGTCTGGCATAGACCCGCCACCAAACACTCCCATTACTGGTTTAAACATTTACCGCCACGAGTCCGGCATTCATGCTCACGGTGTACTCAGAGACGTGAACCTTTATGAAAAAGTGAGGGCTGCAGAGGTGGGCATAAAAGAAGGTTCTATGAGAGACAAGATAGTCATAGGGGAGACAACAGGTAGAGAAAGTATAGTCTTCATACTTAAAGAATTTGGTATAAATGTCGAAAAAACAGACCCCGTCATAAGCAAGATTTTAAACAAGATACAGGAACAGTACCTTTTTGGCAGGAAAACAAGTGTAGCCCACGAAGAACTAGTGGAATTATACCAACTCTTTACTGCAAAGAATCGCGTAAAACCCGTAACTACCCTTGCCGAATTCTAAAAACCAAGAAACTTTTTGTAATTATCATTTTCATTTTTAACACATATTTTATATTTCTCTAATTTTTTGGGAACAATTTAAATTCATCTACGTTTCAGTGATTCTTAGGGATGAAGGAAGGATGTACCGGGCAGGTGTTGCAGATCTCCCCTTGCATGGAGGAAAGGCTCCAAAGTGGCTATTCGGCCGTATGGTTAAGCTGGCAGATGCCATAGTTTCCATAATCATCGATGAGTATGGGGCAAAGGAATTAATCCAGAGACTCTCAAACCCCTTCTTCTTCCAAGCTCTGTCCTGCGTGTTGGGTTTCGACTGGCACAGCTCCGGAACCACCACGGTAACATGCTCAGCCCTAAAGCTAGCTATGAGGCCAGGAGAACACGGGATAGCGGTAGCTGGAGGTAAAGGTTCAACCTCCAGAAAGACACCTCTTGAAATACCTCAAATAGGGGAACTCTTTGATCTTTCGGAAGCAAAGGTAGAAGACCTAAAGTATGCAAGCCGCATGTCTGCAAAGGTGGATAACACCGCCATACAAGCCGGTTACCAGCTCTATCATCACTGCATCTTTATAACGGAGGAAGGTGATTGGAGCGTAATACAACAAGGTATGAATCCAGAAATCAGAAAAGCCCGCAGATACCATTGGCTCAAAGGGACCTTCAAAACATTTGTTGAGGAGCCGCACACCGCAATAGTGGGAGAAGTCTCCCACAAAAAGGTACTGGACATGACCTCTAAATATAGTGAGGAGTGTAGAAAAATATCAACAGACCTAGTGAATGATAATCCTCAGCACCTCAAAACCATATTATCAGACAAACCCCTAAACCAGGAGACTCTCCTAAAATGGGTGCCTCAAACCAATGTATCTCCTCCCTTACACCTCAACCTCTTGAAAAGTGTAAATTGGAAAGCCCTAATGAAAGCCTACCAAGCTCAACCCAAAAACTATGAAGAACTCCTCTCCTTCAGGGGAATAGGCCCATCCACAGTAAAAGCACTAGCTATGATATCAGGACTAATATATGGAAAACCGCCCAGCTGGAAGGACCCGGTGAAATATTCTTTTGCCTTCGGGGGCAAAGATGGAGTTCCTTACCCGGTTAACAAAAAATCCATGGATGAGGCAACAGCGTTCCTAAAAAAAGTGGTGGAAGAAGCAAAAACCGAGACAAAAGAAAAAACCCAAGCCCTCAGAAGACTGCAACAGTACGCACCGCTAACCGAATAAAAATTGTGTAACTCGAAAGAGTTAGGATAGTCACAATGATCTAAATAGTTTTTAGCTACTTTAACACCTCACCTGTTTCTGAGCAATTGTTTTGCTATTAATATATGGCTGTAAAGAGTGCGGCCAATAAGGTTCCAAGGAATAGTAGAATCAAAATGATTGCTAAAATTTTTCTCCGCAAGGCAAATCCTTCCCATTGAAGTGTTGAACCTTGGGGGCTAACTAATAGTCTTATGTCTCCGATTTTTATTTTTTACTTGGATCTTTTTGGATATCGGTGATTAAGGCTTATGTGGTAGGCTTGGTTTTCTAAATCTGCTTTAAACATTTGTTTTTGGGTCTTCCTGTGGATGGTTTTCCTGATTCTGGTGGTTTTTCTTTTGTTATATTTTATATGATTTTTTTAAATGTTTATAGATATTAATTCGTTATACTTTTTATTTTTGTTTATACTTTTCATCATAGTAAAATTTAAATATTATTTAGCCTAACTATAAATTAGGGAAAAGGAGTGAAAGAAGGCAAAATCCATTGTCCGCCTCCAAACAAACTTACAAAATCGTCATATGCGGCGATGCAAGTGTAGGTAAAACCAGCCTCATTATGAAATATACTCAAAACACCTTCAATGTAAATTATATGGCAACTGTGGGTGCAAATTTCGCCACAAAAAAGCTGACTATAAACGGTGTAGAAATTATTTCCCAGTATTGGGACATAGGCGGCCAGCCGCAGTTCAAGTTTGTACGCCAAAACTTTTACCGAGGCGCCCGAGGCATCATTTACGTTTATGACGTCACAAGGCGTGAAACCTTCATAAACCTCGAAAAATGGATCCAAGAAGTAAACGGAGTCCTTAGTAACGTTCCCTGCATACTTATAGGTAACAAAATTGATCTTCCCCGACAAGTTGATGAGAGCGAGGCGAGAGAATACAGTTCCACGATTAACGCCAAATACTTCGAAACCAGCGTAGCTCAAAACGTCAATGTTCAAGAAAGCATGGACAGCATAAACCATATCATATTCGAAACACAAGAAAGCCTAAATAAATCAACAATCTCGCCAAAAACATTACCCCCTACAGACAGTCTAATTAAACCTCAAATTGGATGCCCTACTGCAACCACCCCCTCTAAATATTCCCCGTCTGAATCAGTTTTCCCCGAAGCTTATAGAATTAAAATATGAGCCAAAAAAGGCTATCGAATAATACAACGTTCACAAAAAGGTGGAAACAAAGCCCCCTAACCTTCTCGACCTTTTCCCCTTCTTCTGATTGAAACTATTACCCGCCAACTCAACCTTTTTATATACACTTCGCAAGAAGACCCCTTCCGAAAGGGGGGGATGAATTGCGGTTGAACTTAAATAACTCTTACAATCTAAAAAGTTTTTGGGATGTTCCCTTGCAGAAAATACGACATAGACCTGAATGCGTGTGTAAATATAGCCCATAGGGTAACGAGCTCTATGGGATGGGGGAGCCGTGAGCCCCCGAACCAGCAGATGAGGAGATGGGCGTAAAGCCTACTCTAAACGCTGGAAGC
>JAHQXB010000068.1 GCA_029856435.1 Candidatus Jordarchaeia archaeon | reverse complement strand
GTCGGGAGGATGTTTTTGTCCCACAATCCTCTCTCGTGGGGAACTCCCTCCATCTTCAGGTACACATAAACAATAAACTAACGCCTATATAAGCCTATATATTTTGGAACTGTTGATTACGGCGTTTGATTTTATTGTGCTAAATTTTGGGTCGAAATTTTTCGCATCTTTGCATAGTTCTGCAGCGTAGCGTCCCCACACCTCTTCAGCGTCCTTCATAAAAAGGTATGCCTTTAAAGCTTTTTCTTCAGATTGCTGTGCTAGAAAACAGGCCACATTATACCTTTTCCCTGAATGGTTGAACCTTGCGTCGCCCAAATCTTGGATTGCCTATGAAAACCACCTCTTCGCTTCCAATGTTCTATTTTTCATATATAACCTCTCCATTTTTCAGGGCGGATTTTATAAATTGATTGGTCAGCTTCATATCCTCAAATTCTTCAGGCGTGTACAAATATATTCATTGCCAAGCTGGGTTTTAAAGGCTGGTAGAATTCTTCCAGCCTATCGAGAAATTTTTTGCCGGCCCTCTTTATGATGAGGATGTCTAAGTCGCTTGACCTGTGAACCTTATTAGTTGCTAAAGAACCAAAAACTATGATTTTCTCAACGTCTAACTCAACAATCTTGGGTATAACTCTTTTTAATTCCTCCTCTATTAACTGCTTGCGCTTCTGCGCTAAACCCACCTTGAAAGGCAAACAGTCTCCTCCACTTCTTTGCATGAAAGGCTTAAAACCAGTAACTACAGGAAAGTTGTCTCTAAAACGATCTTTTCATTCCTTTTATGATTTAAAAATTAAAAATGTTCCCCTTTTCTCAAAAACTGATAAAAATGCGCTGTTAAACTTTAATCGGCCAAATTTTAGAAAAATTATTTTGACGGGAGGATTACCTTTTTTAGGCTGATTCCCCTTTTTTGCTCATGTTTTTATGGGTGTTCCTCGAGCAATTATTATGTCTCCCAGCATCGGGAAAAGTTTTGCGATTTCGTCCAAGAACTGCATTATGGTCCAGGAGACCCTTTTGGGGAGAGCGTTTAGGATCCTTCCCCAACGATGCAAGTTCCAAAACATGGAGTGTCCTATCATTCCGCTTCTCTTCAGGACTCCGTCCATATATGCTTTTAAAACGAGGTAGTCAAACCTCACCGTGTGGTCCTTTGGAACATCCCAGGGAGTTGGTCCATCGCCCACAAGCTTAAGTTTTCTTCTTATGGCATGTATCCTTCGCGCCATTTTGAAGCCTAAACTCTCAAAATTTGCCAGAGAAACCACCGCCCTCCCCTCTGGTTTGAGGACTCTTGAAAAATCTCTTAATGTTGCTCGGGGGCTTGCAAAGTGGTCCATTGCGCCCTTACAGGTAACGACGTCAAATGCATTGTCTCTGAAAGGTAGACATTCACCAGCCCCCCTCACTATGCTCACCTCCTGCTTGCAGGAATTCACCCAGTCCCTCGCCTTCTTAACCATAATCTTGGAGGGGTCAAGTCCTACCACTCTTGCCCCTCTTTCCGCCATCATAACTGCTTCTTTGCCTATTCCACACCCCACATCCATTGCCAAATCCTTTTTTTCCAAGAGAGCCATCTCGATGGTTCTAACCCCCATCATCTTAAAAAGGTAATCCGTATCAGGATAATAGTAGAGGGGAATAACACCTGCATCGTCATATTCTATGACCTGTTTTTTATCAGGTAGTTTTTCAAACATATGTCTTCCTCAAAGATGGGGCCTAACTGAATCACATAAAAACTTTAACAATCTTATAAATCTAATCTACTCAAGAAAGTAGACCAACAGTAACTATATTTTTATAGTTTCATTCTGGTTGCGGAGTAAGGCTTCTTTACTGAGTGGGTGGAGTCACAGGTAAAAGCAGACTATGGTTCAGAAATTTAACAATGCCCATAGTATTTTAAAATGAATCTGCATATTTTTTTATTAATTGGAAGAGCAAAATTTCTAAGGAACTCATTCCTTGTTTATTTAGAAAATTGATTAACTGAAAAATAATAATTAGGATTTTTACAGGAATAGTAGAGTGTAGTGTGATTAATTTGGTTAAATCGCATGTGGGAAGAGAGGCTGAGCCTTCTAAGAAAGAGCAGATTGTCAGCATCCTTGGGCGTGTCGGAGGCATTCTCCAGCCCCTAGAGCTTGCTCAGATAATTAACGAGTTGCCAAAGGAGATGGTTTTAGATATAAGGAAGAATTGACGAGATTTTTGTTGTTGGTGGCTTTTCTCGATCAACAGGCTGAATCCCCTTCCGCAAGAAAAACCGCAATACGAATCTATAACCTGTTTGGGGACGCCTTGTTCTATAAGCCTCAACAATGTCTCATAAATATAAATAAATTAGTGGCATTAAAGGATGATTATAAAATTTCTCCCGCGATAGGTAGAGTTTTGCCTCGCTTCGGCTGGTTTGTTCTTAGGGTTGGAGGTTTTTTAATCTATGAGATGATGCTAAACAGGGATAAACTTTCTGATAGGTTGGCACAGTTTAGGACTCCCAAAGAAGCGGCCTCATTTTTGCAGGGGAACCCCCTCGTTGAATCAATTCTTAGAGAAAAGGCGGTGAGGATGTACGTTTCTTGGATAGGCCACCCCGATTTAGGAATAGATGTGTCTTACGGCAGGTGGGATAAGGCGCTTTTCGAAATGCCTGTTGATGGTCATGTGGGCAAGATTTTTTCCAGGACGGGTCTTGTTTCTGAAGTAATTCATGAGGCCAAGAAGGGAAGTGGAGGTCGATGGAACGTTATAGTAGCCTCCAAAATGAGACCAACAATTCAAGAGGTGACAAATAATTATAGTGATGACTGCATTATGGTTGATCATGGTGCGTTTCAGTTAGGTATCAATTGTTGCTCCGACAATCTGGAAGGTATAGCATGTGATTCCTGCCCTAGGTCTCCTGTTTGTCAGATTAAGTCCAAAATTGGCTGTAAAGGTTACTGTATGCTTCAAGATTTTTGTGAAAGGAATTTGACTTGGCGGGCATACTGATATTAGATAATATTAAATACTATTACCACATATTATATGTAGAGGGATGAACTATGCCCATGATATATGTTTCAGAAAAAACCAAGGATTTGCTTGACAAAATAGTTGAAGCCTTACGCAAGAATACAAATACTCCTGCTAGGGTGCTGAAGACTGACGCTATTCATGCTGCGATTGAAGAATACGCTAAAAAATTGGGTGTAAAAGAATGATGTCCACATGGCACAAAATTATCTTTGGAAATTGCAGAGACATGTATGAAATTCCAGATGAATCCATTCACCTGGTTGTTACGTCTCCGCCCTACTACAATGCCCCCTTTGACTATCCCGACCTTTACAAGAGCTACGAAGAGTTTCTCGAGTTGATTAGAGCCTTTGCAAAAGAGCTTTACAGAGTCTTGGCACCAGGAAGGATTGCAGCCTTCGTTACAGATGACATGCTTGTTAAGGGTGAAAAATACCCTGTTGTTTCAGACATTACCAGAATTATGATTGAAACCGGCTTTCGGTATAGAGACCGAATTGTTTGGGAAAAGCCTGAAGGATACATTAGAATTAGCAGACGCAGCGGAGTAGTACTGCAACATCCATACCCCATGTACTTCTATCCAGACAACATACAAGAAAGCATCATAATTTTCCAAAAAGGCAAATTTGATTACGCCTACATTAAAACCCTTGACCCAAAAATCTTAGAAGCTTCAAAAATAGACTTGAAGAAATATAGCTCAGAAAAATGGTATCTCGCAATCTGGAGAATCACAAACGTTCTCCCCCTCGAAAATAGGCTGGAAAAGGGCATAGCCGCCTTCCCCGAAGAAATACCCAGACGCCTGATAAAACTGTTCACATTTGTGGAAGAAACAGTTCTAGACCCATTTTTAGGCTCAGGAACCACAACAAAAGTAGCAAAAGAATTGGAAAGAAACAGCGTGGGCTACGAAATAGACCTCGAACTAAAAGATGTCATATTAAAAAAGATAAATTACAACCAAGCCACATTGACCAACTCAACAGGTAAAGTAGAAATAATTGAGCGCCCAGACGCAAAAAGACTACGAACCCACCTCCAAGAAAAAGTGAAAAATCAAAGATCAGTTGTGGACTACACCTAAGCCTCAAACCATTTCTGGGTTCAACACGCCTCTCAACATGACCCGTTTAGAACTATTTCATAAAAACCCCCTTAAAAAATACATAAACTGACTTCCCAATACAAATCATAGAAATGTTTTTCGCATCAAACTAATTGAAAACCGTCATCCTTGTGAGCGTATCATTTATTAAGTTTTAATACCTAATTCCAGAAAACCAAAGCCTCTATAAATGAAGGCGATGGACTTGCCCTACGTTCCCCTAACCGAAAATATTATTTTCATTCAGGCAGAAAACAAGGGAAAGTACCCCTACGCTAACTCCCTCCTCATAAAAGACGAATTAACTGCACTAATAGATGCTGGCTTCGAACCCAGCTTAGCCGAAAAAACCGCCAAAACCTACAGTGTAGACCTGGTCATCAATTCCCACGGCCACGAGGACCACGTGGCCTGCAACCGTTACTTTGAGGAGGGAAAGATTTGCGCCCACAAACTGGACGCCCCAGCCATAAGAGACCTTAACCGGTTGAAAGAAATATACGGTCTTAAGGGTTCAGGCGCAGAGGCATTCATGGACTACATCCTAAACGATGTTCTGCATCTTCGAGACGGGAGAGTAGACTTGGAATTCGAGGACGGATACGTCTTCGACCTAGGAAAAAACAGGTTGCAGGTCATTCACACCCCGGGACATTCCTACGGCCACTGCTGCTTCCTAATACCCGAAGAGAAACTCATCTTCCTGGCAGACATAGATTTAACCTCCTTCGGACCATGGTACGGGGCATTAGACTGCAACGTGGACGACTTCATCACATCCATAGAGAAACTAAAAAAATTAAAGCTTGAAATAGCAGTCACAAGCCATAAAGGAGAAATTTTCAGAGGAGAAGACCTGATAAAAAGCAAACTCAACTGGTACCAAAACATAATCTATCAGAGAGAGGAAAAATTGTTAAACTTCCTTAAAGAAGAGCACACACTCGAAGAAATCGTCAACCAAGCAATCATATACAGAAAATTTCCAGAACCAGTTGAAGCATTCAAACTCATGGAAAGAATATCTATGCAAAAACAACTAGAAAGACTAGTAGCAAAAGGCATCGTGGAAGAGACCTCCAGAGGTTACAAAGCTGTTGGCGAGAAAGCCAACGACTTTTAGTCCAATGTCATTAAGCCCGGATTCTTTTATTGTCTTCCTGTAGTTGTGCGGCTTCGCCTGATTCTTCCACCATTTCCGGGTTCTAACTGGAGTAAAACGCCCCATTGAAAGGCCCTTTTTTGGACGGAATCGATCAATACCACATAACCCCCCTCCTTAACTTAATGACATTGAACTTCAGTCGTGAAGAATGTCAACTTGTAGGCTTCAGCGAGATTGTAGGGATGTATGAAAATTTCTAATTCGCCCCCTCATGCTTTAATATGGCTTCTCTAGCTTCCGTTGCTTTTTCATCAGTGAATATCACCAGAAAAGGACCATCATCAAATATGAGGCGCTTCACCCTGCTTCCCGCCGTGAGAGTTCTTGCGCCCCCTCCTTTTCAACCTCCGAATTTAACTCTTTTCCCGTTCCTAGAACAGAGTTTCAGCACCTTTAGCCTCCCCAAGAGAGCCGAAGAGTTCAAGTCTGGGAGACCTTTCGATCAATAATTTAGTTTCATCTATAGGTTTGAGGGGGACTTCCACGTCTTTCCGATATCCATACTTTTCCCTAATCTCTTTGGGAATCACTATTTTACCCTTGCTTGAAATTTTCGCCTTATATACCAAACTATACCACAAAAATGAAAAAGCCGTCTCAAGTTAAAAACCTTACATCTTACGTTGCCGCGCAAAAATGAGTCACATTTAAATAACATATTCACTCCTGAAAAAAGGTATTCAAACTTATAAAGATCCATGCAGAAACAGCTGGAGAAACTAGTACCAAAAGGAGTAATGGGAGGAACCGTTTTTATCAGCTGAATTGGTTTTTAATCCTTCAAACTTAAGAAATGAATAAAAATTGGTTTCACCCCAAAATTTTGAAAAATTACTTATTCAGAAAATCCTCCTCTCATAACTGAAAAGGTATAAATATGAAGCTCATCACTAATAAATATATAAGAATGTCAATAATTCAAAAAATTACGAAAAATTTGAGAAATCCTCAACGAGAAACAAGGGAAAGCGTAGAAAATTCAACAAATCTTTAAAAAATTTCTATAAGTGAGGAAAAACTTCATGGATAGAAGAAAAAAAATCCTCATACTATCAACCATCTTCCTAATTTCAATATTCCTAATGGTAACAGTCATCCCTCCCGTCTCATTCGTACCCGCAACACCTGCCTCTTCCAACAGTCATCCAACGATAGGAATCAAAGCCGATCCCACAGGCGAAGACTACCCCTCGTGGTGGGACACCAGTTACAGGTACAGACAGGAAGTCATCTTCAACAACACCGCTAGCCCATTTCCCATTGTCAATCGACCAGTAGACATTTTCATAACATTCCCCGGTGATCATTGTCACCACGGTACAGTGAGGGTACAGTACTGGAACAGCACCAGTAGAACTTGGTTTCCAGGCACTTCTGACGGAATCCCGTACCAAATTTGGAATGTCACGGATTATGATGCAAACCATTATAGCAGTTTTACAATTACCTTTTACGTTAACGTGTCTGCCAATAGTGTAGCTTCATACTTCATATACTATGATAATGATTCGGGTTCTGCACCCAATTTTACTCCAGAAGTAAGTTATACTAATCCGAGTGGTGGAGTTTGGAACTTCTCCGGACAGAATTATTATGCAATAGTTAACAGTTCAACTAATGGAGGCAAAATATGCCTTTCATATAACAATGCTACAGGTTCATGGAACTCTTGGGCTTATGACAATGAGTTCCATTGGAGTCCACAATACTACATTGATGTCATTGTAAAGAAGGGCAACAAGGTTAAGTATGATACATGGATATACGATAGTTCCGGTTTAGGACACTCTGCTGAAAGCACCTCAATATTAGAAGCAGGGCCCCTTTTCATAATGTTCTCTACACTGACCAAACTAACCCTAACCAGTGGAGGGAATGGCGCTCCAAACGAAGCAGGTTATGCCAATGTCACCTACAGATTCTTTAATTGGGGATGGATAACTGAAACTAAAATAAACATTACCTACAATTTCGTTTTTGGGGTAGAATACGATCTTCCAGGTGGATGGAAACGCATACTGGAGTTGGGACACTATGTTGGCAACAATTATAGATTTGATCCTCAGCTGACTACTTTGACCTATAAGTATGGAGTTACAAAAACTACCTTTGATCCCTTCATTAGCGAGGAGTTTTTGGGAGAACCTTCCTGGTTTGCTTTGTACTCTACCAGCAATGGTCAATTGGCTGGTGTTGTGGATCTAATGTTACCCACTATTAATGGTGTTGATAGCAGAAGCTGGGACTATATAACGAGAGGTACAAGCTACACGCCAGAAGAGTGGAAGAGGGCTTGGGCGGTCAACTTGACAATTGGCCACTATATAAATGAGAAATACGCTTTTTACGTTGGGGGAAACCTTTCCTCTTTTGAATCCTTTGCTGACGGCATAAGTTTCCTAGGCAGGGAAGGCGCACCCCTAATCATTACAATTGTGGACGAGGAATACATCCACTACACAGTGTATGTTTATGTAACAGACTACGACGGAGCCGAATTAGCAAATGCGAATGTGACAGTATATAGTGGTTCAACTTATGTGGATAGCAAAGTTACTAATTCCACTGGTTACGCAAGATTCTATCTTGAGCCTAGAGAATACAGTTTCAATGCTACTTGGAGCGGAAATACAAGCTACGAATTTTACACTAACTCTACCATTAGTACGATTACTTCAAATGATATAATTAATTTAGTATTTAGTGAGATTACCACGTTATGGTGCCAAACAAAGTATACGGGTGATCGGCCGATACAAAACGCGTACATTAATTTGACTTTAAACTCCACAGGCGCGTTGGTTGACTCAAGCCCTGTTAACTTAACAGGCTGGGCCGAGTTTCACATAAAAAGGTCAAGCGTTATCGGAAACTACAGTATCAAGGCTTTCTACTATGACGGTACACAGTTTGAAACATCCTACCTAAATATCTCCATCGATAGCCGGTCAGATTCCCCATTGTACTTTGAGGAGCCCATCGGCAGCAATATATTCACATATATAATTTTTAACACGACAACTTCCTTTAATGTTACTTGGGGAACAAATGTTAGTCTTACACTCTGGTGGCGAGACCAAAGTGAAAATAACCTCAGTACAACTGTAGTTGGAGGTTCACTGAACTGGACACTGTACTACATTAACGGAACACTAGCGTATGGTCCTGAAACCCTAGAACCGCAGGTTTCAAGCTCAAATATACACTACATTGCAAATATTCCTTCATCACTACTTTACGGAGGTGTGACGTACCAGATTTACGTTAATGCTTCAGCTCCCTCCACCAACTATTTACCTGCGGCTAACCAGACAGTTGTGTTCGTCCAGCCAGCGACCTTTAGTGTAACTGCCACTTCGCTTTCTGGCACCTATTACTGGAAACACTCAGACATTCCCCTGTGGGTCAACGTTACTAATACGGAGTCTGGTGTTCCAGTTACTAATGCAAATGTGAGTTTTTCCATAACTGGCACATCTGTTTCGGGACAGTTGCTTCATTCTTCTCCCCCCGGAAATTACACTTACACTATTCCTGCGGGTGACGTTGAAGCTTATTTGCTGGCTGCTACTTATGGTTTGAGAATCACTGTTTCAAGCACTAACTATACAACTTATACAGTTGATACTCAGTTGATGATTACTCCGGCACAAGCTGAATTGCTAATTTCCTCCATAGTGGAGGGCTACTATGGAGACGTTTTGCCAGTCTCAGTACTATATAGAGACAGAGTTGATGGAACTCCCATTTACACCGGAACGGTTAGCTACTTCGTTTGGCGGCAAGATGTTTCCGGCAGCCTAATATCCTCTGGAAGCGGCAATTGGACTGGAAGTTTTGACTCTACATTGCTTAGACCTGGAATTTATGTTTTTAGGGTAGCCGCCCAAAGTCCCAACTATGAAATACTGGTCGACTTTATTCCTCTTCACATCATGGAAATCCCCGTCGAGGTAAAGGGCGAAAACCTCCTTTCCAGCCCGGTAAATGAGTACCTACTAGTCAGCGTTCAACTAAACGACACCCACAACAACGAACTTGTAACTGGAGCAACCGTCAGTTACTCAGTTTGGACCAGCGCCGGCACCCAAATAGTTAGTGGTTTTCTCACTGATGCAAGCAATGGCACATACTATACCCAGCTATATCTCTCATCACAGACTATGCCGCCAGGAAACTATATTATAGAAGTTTCCTCCACAAAGGAGAATTACTCGAGTTCATCGAAGGTGATTCAACTAGTTATTCAGGGTATCCCCACCGTTTTGTCCCCTTCCACCTCGTATCTCTCGTCTTTAAATAACCCCGCAGTATTTTTCCTGGGCAATTATGGGCAGACCGAAAACGGCATAGTTTTTCCCGCCATATTCCTCTTCAAGTTTGTGGACAGTGGAGGGTCACCAATCCCTAACGCCACAGTGTCCGCTGGTGGATGGCCCCTAATTTCACTGGGAAACGGTAACTATGCAGTAATTATTCCCACATATGGCCTTGCTCCCTCAGCTTATCCCATAGTGATAAGTGCAAGTGCAAATCTCTACGAGTCGCAGCAGTCATTCTTCCTCCTGCAGGTCAAAGAGAGAACCGTGCTAATTCCCCTCATAAATATTCGCATACCCTTCACCATATTCCTAGTAATAGTATTAGCAGTAGCCATACCCGTCTGCGCAATGACTGGGTACTCCTATGTAAAGAGGGCAAGGATACCCGCCATCATAAAGAGAATCGACGAACTCATCCTAGCCATAAACCGGGGACAAAAAATCAACGTAAAACCCATCCAACGAGACAGCGTAATATCCAAAGTTCTATTCATTGAAACAAGCGTCGTGGACGTAGAGCCCAAAGTTAAAACATACATGCCCGTTACCCTTGCAGACCGCCTAGTGCCACTACTGGTAGAATTAGGAATGACAGAAAACGAAGCACTCACACTAATAAAGGAATTGCAAAAAGCATCCCCAGCCCAACGAGAAAAACTCCTAGAATCCCTAGGCGTACCAAGCGAAACCAGCACCACAATCATACAAACCATCGAAGAAGAAGAGGAAAAAAAAGCCAAAACAAAAATCGAAATCAAAAAAACCAAAGAAACAGAAACAACACAAGAACCACAAGAAGAAACAGAAAAAAGCCCACAAGAACAAAAGAAAAAAGAAACCCAAAAAAATAAACCCACAGAAACAGCAGACCACTAAAAAGAGCCAAACCAAAAATACA
>JAHQXB010000119.1 GCA_029856435.1 Candidatus Jordarchaeia archaeon | reverse complement strand
GCCATAAACCTTCACCTAAGGATGGAGGGTCTTTCTCCCCACCCGACCACGTTCTTTCGCTCGATCGTGAGGCCTCTCCTGCACTCCTCACGGCGTTGGCGACAACATCCGCAGGAGAAGTGGTCGGTGAAGAAGCGGAGACGTGGATTCGTGGAGGTGGGGAGCGGGTTCACCCTGAGCGGGGTGGAGTGGAAGGCGGCTGATGAACTCGCGAGGCCGCCGCATGATACTGTGAAGCCCCAACTCCTATGTAATTCTATGAATTTCTACATAGGGTAGAACCCCAACATAAAAAGGTGTTTTTGGATTTGACTTAACACATCATGGGGGAAAGAGAAGCTAAAAGGTATACTTTTGGATTAGTGCTAAAAGTTTATGGTAGGTTACACCTGTGGGGATGGAGAATTAAACTGTGAAGAATTTGGCTACACAATTTGGTTTATCAAATATGGAGATAGTATAGTCCCACTCGCGGCCTGTAGCCCTTTTCAGATATTGGCGTACAAGTGAGAATACACCGCACACCATTCTTCCATCTGCTCTTTTTAGTAGGCCCTCATTCAAAGCTAGCTGGCATGCATCCAAAAAGTAACAATCTTGGTGGAGTACACTTATGCTTCCATCTTCATTTTCCTTGTACCCCATTTTGAGGGGGGCTACCTTCATTTCAATTGTGCTCCGGCGAAGCTTTGAAAGAACACTCCCCACATCGGATAAGTCACCTTCCAGATCAATGGTTGATTCCATCACTTTTCTGGAAATCCCCATGTCCATAAGCCGCATTCCCGCCCCCTGATAGCCTTCGAACTTTTTTTCAGTTTTAAACACGGCCCAAAGCAATATCCAGTGGGGGGGAAGCTTACATTCTTTTGAGAGCAGATATTCCGCCAACTGGTCTAAGTTTGTAATACCTTCGGGCTTTTCTTCACCTATTTGTTTAGAAACTAGCCGTAAAGCGTAATCTATCACCTTTGCGGTAAATACGGGGCCATAAACGTTTTCTTGTGCCTTAACTCCATCCGTGATTAATTGTGTTATGGCTCTCATATCTGGCTGTAGATTAGGAGCTGCCTCGAGCATTTTAAAGCTAGATTCCTCCACTTTTCAGCACCCAACTACTTTGGTATTTGGGAATGATTATAAGGGTAATATAAGCATTTTCATTAAATACTATGTTTTTTGTATAACTATAAATTATATAAAAAACTAGTTTATCACAATTGTAAAAATTTGATTTATTATTTAAATAGGTTTTGAGCTTCCTTAAATTCTCTAGTGTTAGCATCCCTTAAAAGTTCAAACATAAGCATCTCCGTGGAGGATATTATAGCTCCACTGTCCCTCATCCGCTCAATTCCAATTTGATAGTTTTCCCGCGTGCGAGAAGAAACAGCGTCAGAAACAACACAAACCCTCAAATTGTTATCCAAGCCCGATAGCGCGGTTTGAGTAACACACACATGCGACTCGATACCCACAAGAATTAGGGTGGAAACATTAAGCTCCCTTATTTTTTCCCTGAAGCCTTCAGCTCCAAAACAGTCAAAAACCGTCTTTTCAATGGGCACAATTCTAGGAAGCCTATCCCTTATCTGTTTAACTGTAGGACCCAAACCCTTAGGATACTGCTCAGTAACTATAATAGGAAGCCCCACTATCCTAGCAAAATCAATCAACTTCAAAATGTTCTGCACAATTCTCTCCTTATCCTGCATTACAGCCCACAATTTCTCCTGAACATCAATAATAACAAGCGCAGCATGCTCACGCGAAAGAAGCCTTGAACTTGACAAGTTTATCAGCCCTCCATGAAAAGAGTTAACAGGAAATACTCTGGCGTTCCCTAAATAAAAATAGTATCATAGGTACAGACAATAAATATGGAAAAAGATTTGAAGAGGTGGTCATTTGATTCAAGGATGAAGATTCGCTTGGAACTAAACGACTTCGAAGCTATCTTCCAGCCTAATGTCCTCACAGGAGGCTCCAACCATTATTTTGAATAGGCCACGCTCCACAGCGAATCTTCCCCCGCCCTGATAAACTGCTAGGTCTTCTACGTTCAATTGGAGGTTAACTCTCTGACTTTCACCAGGCTTCAAAAATATTTTTGTGAATCCTTTTAGCTCTTTGAGGGGTGTAACCCGCGAACTGCACACGTCACAAACATAGAGCTGCACCACCTCCTCTCCAGCCACTTCGCCAGTGTTTTTAACTGTTAATGATACCTTTACTTTGCCTCCTACACCCACATTTTTGGGGATAACCTCAAGATCACTATACTCAAAACGCGTGTAGCTTAAACCATATCCGAATTCGAAGAGCGGAGCATAGGCTGGTGGATGAGCCTCAACGAAGGGTCTACTCTTAAAGTTGTGTCTTACTGGTATTTGACCCACATATCTGGGAATGGAAACAGGCAATTTTCCTCCGGGATTGTAGTCTCCGAATAGTACGTCGGCTATTGCTCTTCCACCCTCCAAGCCCGGGTGAAAAGCTAACAAGATTGCAGGTATATTCTCGGCTATCCATTTTACAGCTAGGGGCCTACCCAACAGCAACACTGCAACAATGGGGATGCCTACCTCGCGAATCGCCTCAACCAGCTTCAACTGCGCATAGGGCAACTCTAGGAGTACTCGAGAGGGGAATACGTCCAGCCTTGCTAAAAGCTTCTGTTTCAACTCCTTTGTAAGCTCAACGTTGGGCAGACCAGTATCAAAGCTCATAACTGATGCGGCGTCCGCCAAGCTCCAAAACTCATGTATATAGGCTGGTTCACCAAGGACAGTTATGGCTACGTCGCTCTCCTTAGCCTTCTCCTTTACTTCCTCTAGGCTCCCCAGCTCATTATAGTCTGCGCCCTTCACATAGGAAACCTTGGTTTTGGATGAGACCTTGCCCTTTATGGCTTCCAAAACGGTCACCGCCGAGGGCCAGGGACCGAAGTGGTTTGTCCAGCCGCCTAAAAGTCCCTCCAAGTTGTCGGCGTTCGGCCCAGTTACCAGTATGGAGTTCAAATCCTTCTTTAAGGGTAAGAGGCCCTCATTCTTGAGCAGCACTATGCTTTTCCTAGAAGCTTGTAGGGCTAACTCCTTATTCTGGCTACTTCCCACAACTCTTTGTGTCTCTTCAGGATCCACATAGACCTTTTCAAATAGGCCCAACCTAAACTTTACCTCAAGTATTCTCCTCACCGATAAGTCTATCCTCTTCTCAGATATCTCACCGCTGTTGACCAGTTCCAAGAGGGCCTGGTAGAATCTGGCTCCTCCAATTGAGTCAATGTCCAGACCAGCCGCTACGGCCTGTTTCACAGCGTCCTTGTAACCTTCGGCAGTCCTATGGTATCTGTGGAGCATTTCTACACCGCCCCAATCCGAAACCACTATTCCTCTAAACCCCAATTTGCCTCTAAGTAGCTCTGTGAGGTACTCATAGGAACCGTGCGCTGGCTTCCCATTTATCTCGTTGTAGCAGGGCATTATGGATAGGACTCCAGACTTTATTGCAGCTTCAAAGGAGGGAAGATGGACAGTGTAAAAGGTGTACTCTGAGATGTCTACTGGTGCGGTGTCTTCTCCTCCCTCAGGGGCGCTGTAAGCGGGGAAGTGCTTAGCTGTGGCGGCCAAATGTTTGCTGTCCACTATGAAACCTTCCCCTCCTTGGTAGCCCTGCACCATTGCGGCAGCCATAATGGAGCAGAGGTAGGGGCTTTCACCAAAGGTTTCAAATGTTCTCCCCCACCTTGGATCTCTGGCAATGTCGCAAACGGGGTTGAGATTCTGGTGTATGCCTGTGGCTCGCGTTTCTCTAGCTGAAACTTCAGCTACTTTTTTTGAAAATTCTGGGTCCCAGGTTGAGGCCATGCCCAAGTTGTGGGGGAAAACGGTGGTTCCCTTAACGAAGGCGTGGCCGTGGTCAGCATCGGTGTATAGTAGGAGGGGTATGCCTAGGCGGGTCTTCTCCAAGGCGTAGCTCTGGATAGTGTTTACGGTGTTGGTTAGGTCGGTGGCCTTCTCCCATAGGAGAAATGGGGCTCCGGCTCCTGCATGGTATTTTTCTATGGCTTCTAGGGCTATGTCGGGGGTTATCATGAAGAAGCCCGACATTTGCCCCACTTTCTCTTCTATGGTCATTTTTGATAGGAGGTCTTCCACCCTTTCTTCGATTGTGCGACTTTTGTCACGGTATATTTCGGTCAATTCAGACACCTAAGTTTTATTCTCCTTCCACCCATTTTTTACATATGTTGACTCCCGCCACTGCGTCTGGAGCGTAGGCGTCCGCACCAATCTTTTTGGCGTATTCCTCAGTGAGTGGTGCTCCGCCCACAATGACTTTGACCTGGTTTCTCAGATTTGCTTTTTCAAGTTCTTTTATCACGTTTTCTAATTCTTGCATGGTGACTGTGAGTAGGGCTGAAAGTCCTAGGATTCTGGGTTTATGGTTGCGCACTGCTTCCACGAATTGTTCCGGAGAAATGTTTACTCCGAGGTCTACTACTTCGAATCCTGCCGCCATCATTAGGGTTGCGAAAATGTTTTTTCCAATGTCGTGGAGGTCTCCTTTGACTGTGCCCACGACGGCCTTGGCCATTTTTTTAACGTCTGAGTCTTTGAGGTGTGGGCTTAGTATTTTCATCCCTTCCTTCATGACTTCTCCGGACATGATGAGTTCTGCTAGGAAGTATTCTTTTGCCTCATACTTTTGTCCCACAATATCCATGCCCTTAGCCATTCCTTCCGTAATGGCTCTGATTGGAGGTATTCCCTGAGCTAAAGCATCTTGGCAGGCTTTCTTAACTTCTTCAATATCAAGGTTGACTACACTTTCTCTTAACCTTTCTAAAATTTGTGCTTCGTCCATTTCACGTCACCAATATACTGAGTCTAGGGGCTTATTCTTCAAGACAGCCTCAGTCTCTTCTGGTTCCAGTGTTTTTCTGACTCCTGTTTTGTAGTGCCAGTCAAAGCAACACCACCTGACAAGCTTAATTTTTTTACTCTTAAGTTCGGATGGCAATTCTTCATGGGGGGTTCTTTTCGAAAAGCCGGTTAGTTCGAGGCTGAAGATACACTTTTCCCAAACATTTCCTTCTTCATCCTTTTTCTTCTCGCCTGTTTTCTCAATACTGAGAACCGTTCCCTGCAAGACTCTAATTTTCTGTTTAGACGCCATTACTCTTCCCCAAATTTCTTTTTAGAACTTTTTCGACTATTCCCCCTTTTATTATTTTCCACAAACCATCACCAATCTATGGTTATTTTAACAATTTGTTCAAGTAAACTTTGATGGGAAACCTCTTTCGCTAATGTTCTTCCTTCTTGTAAAATGGTAAACGTGTAGGGCTAAGAGTGTAAAAGAATGTTTGGTTGGGGGAGTACCATCAAACTTATGAATTATATTTAAAAACAGTTATACAATAAGTTTATGAGTACTCATTTAAGAGTGGAAAATTATTAAGTAGACGGTTTAAGGGGTGTAAGGTGTGAAGCCGCGTGAAAGAGTTCTCAAAGCCCTTATGCATGAAGAACCGGACAGAGTGCCACTTTTTGAATTGGCAGTTAGTCCCCTGGTTCTGGGCAAGATTTTCAATAAGAAACCCGAAGAGTGCCTCTCCATATACGCAGGCTGGGAAAAAGAGTTTGACCTTTACGAAAAATTGGGACTGGACAGCTCCACTGTATACACTCTAATGTTTAATCCTAAAAACGCTAGAGGATTGGATAAGGACAGATATGTTGACTCATGGGGGCGAATCTACAGCGCCAATGTTTCTGCGAGCTACATTTCCCACTTCTACATGGGCGGATACCTGACCACCCCCGAAAAATATGAGGAATTTCCCAGACTTGACCCTCTAGACTCTTGGGGCATTGAACAATTTAAAATCGCAGTAAAAGCCGCAGGCGACCGCATACTCCCAGTAGCTGCAGTGGGCTCCATTTGGGAAGTTCAGGGCGAGGCTCTGGGCTGGGAGAACATGTTCCGCTACATTTTCACAAATCCCCAATTCGTCAAAAGGGTTCTTGCAGACTCAACCAAATTCCTAATAGAGCTGGGGAAAGCCTGCATAGATCTGGGAGCGGAGGTTCTCCTAGACTGGGACGACTACGGCTACACCCATGGACCCATGATTTCTCCCAAGCACTTTGAACAGTTCATTTATCCCTGCCTAAAAAAGGCGGCTGACACATTCCATAAAAAGGGGGCTTTTCTCATGGTGCACTCTGACGGAGATATCCGTCTCCTCATGGATCTCATAATAAAAGCAGGGGTGGACGCCATTCAACCCTTAGAGCCCAAAGCAGGCATGGACATAGGGGAGGTGGCTGAGAAGTGGGGAGAAAAAATTTGCTTGGTTGGAAACATTGACGTTTCCCACCTTCTACCCTTCGGAACACCTGAGGAAGTCGCCCGAGAAGTGAGAAGAGCCATAAACGCAGCCGCTCCCGGCGGAGGCTACCTTCTGGGCTCAGGACATCAAATTAATGACTGGTGCAAACCAGAAAACTTTCTGGCCCAAATAAAAACAGCTAAAAAGTTTGGAGTTTACCCGAGGCACTAAAAACTTTCACATACTTGGCACCGAGGGGTGAGAATAGTATTAAATCTTGTTCTCGGTAAGTTTTATTGAAAACATTGAATTGTGAAATTTGCCTATGAAGTGGTGTATATTGATGGATTCTAGAGAGAGGATTTTAAGGGCGCTTTACGGTGAGGAGCCGGACGCTGTCCCTCTTTTCGAGATTGAGATTAATGTCCCCATAGTTAGGAAAATTTTGGGCAGGACTCCCAGAGACGCTTTGGACTTTTATGAAGTTTACAGTGGCTGTGGGTTGGACGGCATAAATTTTTGGGACAATTTTAGGCCCGTGAAGCCTCTGGATGAGAAGTCCTTCATTGATGATTGGGCTAGAATATGGTCAGTGGAGGAAAACGAGGTCATCTATTATGTAAGGGGCACAATAGATAGCGAGGAGGATTTTGAAAATTTTTCACCACCCGACCCATTTGACTATGATAGGCTGGATAGGCTCAGAATGGTGATAAAAAACAACAAGTACCGGTTGGCGGTTGTGGGTGGAATCCACGACGCCTTCGAGATACCCTCCCAAATGAGGGGCGTAAACAATTTCCTCATAGACCTTTACAAGAACCCCGGCTTTGCGAGGAGAATCATTGAAGCCTCCGTAAATTACAACATTGAGCTGGCAAAAGCCATGATTGATCTGGGAGTAGACGCCCTCATATCGGGAGATGACTACGCCTATAAACATGGACCGTTCATGTCGGTGAAACTTTTCCGAGAATTCATTGCCCCCTACCTTAAAAAAATCGTGGACGAGGTTCACCGGAGGGGAGTCCCCTTCATTAAGCACTGCGATGGAAACATCTGGCCTATCCTGGAAGACATTGTGAATACGGGAATAGATGCACTGCACCCCATAGAACCCCAAGCTGGAATGAGCCTAAGAGAAGTAAAACAAAAATTTGGAGATAAAATATGCATCGTGGGCAATGTGGATGTAACCAACATTCTGCCACTCGGAACCATTGATGACACAGTAAGAGAAGTTAAAAGATGCATAGAAGAAGCGGCAAATGGAGGTGGATACATTTTAAGTTCCAGCAACTCCATCCACAACGCAGTCAAAATCGAAAACTTCAAAACAATGATTAAAGCCACAAAAAAATATGGAAAATATTTCCGCATCCAAATTTAAAAGAACCATTGGTGGACTGAGAAATAGTATCCAACGATTTCGTTACTACCTTTACCAACCTGTTTTGAGGTTCTGAAGGAAATCGGGGACCACCACAACCTCCATTTTTTCTTTACTTTTCGAACAAGTCATTTACACTTTCAAGCAGTTCCACCACCTCCAACAGCTCCTCCTCTCTAATACTGTAATATTCATAAGCTATCAGGTTTCTCAAAAAAATTAGTCTTTCAGCGGAGTTAAAAACTTCACCAAATATTATTCCCCCTATTTTTGAGAATTTCAAAGAGTTCCCTATAGGTTAACGGAAAAACCAGCTTTTCTTTCGTGATTATGTGTTCCCCTATTTCAATAAGGGGAGTTGTAGTCTACGCTGTCAAAAGTAGACATATGTAGACCCAGGGCTTCACCACATCACCCACACCCCTCACGGGCTCATAGGGGTCACTCTGCTCCACCACCGTCAAGGGCAACCCACCCACAAAGTTGAACTCCTTTTGTGGGGAAACTCCTCTCACCCTGTGATAAATGTTTATGCGGGCATTTGAACCACCGGTCTACTTTGAAGCCACAGTGGGGACACTAAAAAACCTGTGGCTCCTTAGAGCTTTATTCAGCCCCCCGCATCTGCTGCAGTTTTTCGAGGTGTAACCCCGGGCTGACCTCCACCACTGGGGCCCAGCCCCTCATCAGGGAGAACCAGTAGCCGCCAGCCGGCCTCCCCCCGCCTGCGGTTCCACTTCTTGTGGTGTTTCTTTTGCATTTTTTTCTTCTCCGGTTTTTCAAACCAGTGCTGTGCAGGGAAGGCGGTGGCCAGGTGTTTTGCCAGGAGACACAAGTAGTTTTTTTACGCGGCTCCTCCACCTTCTTGCGTATTTCTGATATAGCCTTCGTCCCCTTCTTCTGTTTCTGGAGTGTATGTGGAGTAGCTTCACGGGTTAGTTGTAAGCTGCAGGCTTCTTATACATAGCCGGCTCTAACCATAGAGAAAGGAGATATTTCCTAAAAACTGAAAGAAATTATGGGTGCGGCACGTTGTCTTATTGTAGTGATGACAGTGCTTTCGTTTCGGAGGAAAAATTTAGGCAAACTTCCATAATTAGTAGTTTAACTGGTGGTTTTGATTGGTGAATTATTGAAGTCATAAATGAGAAACGGAGTTTTCAAACCCTCATAAAAGTGGGGTTGAGAGAGAGTGAGTTCGTGAAAAATATAGATTAATGAAACCAAAAAAGTTACTAAAAGATTTTTTGAAAAGCTGGCAGAGCTGGAAGAAAAAATTGAGAAAGTTGAGGGTGCCTACAGAGTGCTTGAGGAGTTAAGGAGTGCTTGTTGTTGATTTTTCTGTTTTTGTTGATTCTCTCTTTGAAAAGAATGAAGCCAGAAACAGAATGGCTAAAGAACTATTGAGGTCAATTGAAGGCCTGCTCATATTCATACCAAGAGTTTTTCTCCTTGAATTAGTTTCTGTCGCAGGAAGGCTTAACATAATCTTCTCCAAAAAAGATGAAGAACTCACCGCTGATTTCGAAGTTCTATCTGAGGATTTTATATTCGACGAGGCTTTCAAAGTAGTTTAAGAAACCCATTCCAGAGCCCTTGACGCATACTTTATTTTCGCTGCAAACTCAGCTCTGGTTCCCTGCAGTAAAAGAATGATTGAAAATGCAAAAAATTTGGTGAAGCCTACTACCTGCCTGAAGAATCAGACAAAATCAAAAAAATTATCAAATTTAAGAACAGCCGTGTTAAAACCCGAAAAAGTTGAAAAACAAAGAACAACAAGTAAATTTTAATAGTAACCATCTTCTAAAGTGTTTTCTACACAGACCCCAGATTCCTCGGCGCATCTTTCAACAAACTGAGCATTACCTACTGCAATCCCTAAACACTACATTATTTACAAATGTGGGAAAAAGGGTTAATAGTATTTATGATGCTTTCCTATGGTTCCAGCCTTTTTCTTTGGTGAACAGTCTGGAAAACATTTTGTAGCAAATAGTGGGAAGTTTTTTATCTTGGTTTCTCAATGCAATGTACCTGAGAATGTGGTTTATGGTGAATGTTGCAATCAGCTCTAAGTGGTATCTCCCTATTTTGGTAAGATTTTTACCCGAATATGATGTGTCTAACATATTTTTGCCCTTATCGAAGGTTACCTCCACAAAAATTTCGGGGAGCACTTCCCTTTTTATGTTCCAATTTGAACCCCTTATGGTTATTTCTCCGCCAATGAATTTCCCGAGCTCTTCTGCATCTTTCTTCTCCAGGAGATTGAATGGCTCTTTACGCTGTTCCAAAATCTTCTTCATCAGCTCCGTCTTTTCGCCATAACCTTTATCGATGGGTTCTTGGTTTTTGATTCTGCGTTCAATAAAATCCAAAATTATTCCCGTATAAGTAACCATATCCTCCCCGGGAATCATGTAGACTTGTTCCCCTGAGAACAGGAATTTTAGTTCACCCTCCACATCCCCAAACTCATCCCCGTAATAGAAATAGGAAATGTGCACTTTTGCTTCGGGGAAAAATTCGATGGTAATAGTCCAATCCTCATTCAACCCCACATTATCCAATCTTGCACCAAGTTCCCCATACACTATACTGCGGAGTGTAGCCTCCTCCAAACCCTTAAACAAAGAAAATTTATTGGCACTATACTCCTCCAGCTCCCTCTGATGGGGACTCCCCGCGCCAGTCGCATCAATCTGGTTCACAGTGAAAAACCTTCTAGTCCCAACCATACACAACACCAACTCCCACTTTTTAAATTTGAGACATATATACATATCAAGTTTACAGACATAAAAAAAATCTTTCCTGTCAATGAACACGTCCAAAAATTCTTTTGGTTTTTAGGTAATAATTTTTGATGTGATTAAAGCGGTTATGTGTAGGAAGCCTGTACCCTACCGCTACGCCATAAAGCTCCTCGACGTATCAAGAACCACCCT
>JAHQXB010000111.1 GCA_029856435.1 Candidatus Jordarchaeia archaeon | reverse complement strand
AGGAAGGTAGAGGCAGTTCCTTCTTCACCCCAAACTTTTCCGAAAGCTTATGAGAAGTTGAGGAAGATCTAACCTGAAATGGGGAAAGCACATGTGAACCTTGATCAACCCGGAAGAGGTTCGGGGCTGAATAAAACCCTAAGGAAAACAAGGTTACACAAGGTTAACGCTGGGTCAGAATGGAGAATTCGCCATAATGCCAGACAGAGTCAGGTTAGCTCCATAAAACAAATGAAGGTGGTATAATAGTTAGTCTATGCCTCAAAAAAACGGGGCGTTTGTAAACCTCTCTCACGATTTTAAGCCCTACCCGGGAGACGAAGCCAAATAAATCCACATTGCCAACAAATGAAACACCAAAAAGAAAAATCCTGCCACCCTGAAACAGCAGGATCCACACGACAAAAACTTCTAATAACGTGCCTCCCTCTTGGATTCTTCTCTTTTCATTTCATTTTATTTCCGCTTCTGGTTTTTCTCCACATTTTTGAGGGAAGGATTGGCGTAGTTGTTTATTGAGGGGTGTTTTAAAGGTGGGAATTGCGAGTGTTCTCTGTTTTGGATGATTCTTATGGGGTTTTCTTTTTCGTTGCTTTTTTTAGCTGTTTGGTGTATTCTTTTAGTGTTTTAAGCATTTCTTCATCGTCGTTGTGTTTGTGTTTGTCTTCTATGATTTTTATGATTTGGCTTCCCACTATGGCGGCGTCCGCTCCCCTGTGTATCACTGTTTTTACGTGTTCCGGCTTTGATATCCCGAAGCCTACAGCTAGAGGCGTTTTTCCCCGCGTGATGGAAAGTGTTTTTTCAATTAATTTTATGGTCTGGTCCTGGATCTTCTGTCGGGCCCCAGTAACCCCATAGACTGAGACTAGGTAGAGGAAACCCGAAGTGTTCTCCACAATCCTTTTTAGACGCTCCGTGGGTGTGGGGGGAGCGGCAAGGAATATGGTGTCCACCTCATACTTTACAGCGGTTTTTCGGTATTCTCCCGCTTCTTCTATGGGTAGATCGGGAACGATTACTCCGCTTATTCCCGAGGCTTTGGCGGTTTCAAAGAAGTTTTCTATTCCCATGCGGTAAATAGGGTTATAATATGTGAGAATTACCAGAGGGGTTTTGTTTCTCTGCTTGATTTCTTCTGCTATCTCCAAAACTTTTCTGGGTGTGGTTCCAGCCTGCAAAGCCTTCGTAGTCGCAGTTTGAATGGTGGGGCCGTCGGCTATGGGGTCTGAGAAGGGTATCCCCAGTTCAATGATGTCCGCTCCTCCCTGGATTAGCGTACCCGCAATGGTGAGGGTGTCCTCCAGTTCCGGGTAGCCAGCAGTAATATAGGCAATTAGTCCACCCTCGCCCCTTCCTCTGAGCTCCGAAAATGTTTTTTCTATTTCCCTCATATTTTCACTCCCAAACGTTTAGCTATCACTTCTGCGTCTTTGTCTCCCCTTCCAGAGAGGGTTACCACAATAATTTTTCCTCTGCCCAAGGCTTTGGCCAGCTTTGTGGCGAATGCCAGGGCATGGGCTGGTTCAAGCGCCGGAATGATGCCCTCACTTTTTGATAGTTCAAGGAAAGCACTTATTGCCTCCTCATCAGTTGCAGCGACATACCTTGCTCTTCCAATGCTTTTGAGAAAGGCATGCTCTGGGCCCACACCCGGATAGTCTAGGCCCGCTGAAACACTGTGGGTGTTTAGTATCTGACCGTTCTCATCCTGTATGATGTATGTTAGCATTCCATGGAAGACTCCCTCATCTCCCCCGCAAAGTGAGGCGGCGTGTTTTCCGGTGTCAATTCCCAGACCTGCAGCTTCAACGCCGTAAAGCTCTACCTGCTCATCGTCTAGGAAGGGGTGGAATGTGCCTATGGCATTGCTACCTCCACCTACACAAGCTACAAGGGCGTCTGGAAGCCTCCCCTCCTTCTCCAATATTTGCAGTCTTATCTCGCTTCCAATAACGCTTTGAAAGTCCCTCACCATCATAGGGTAGGGGTGGGGACCAACCACGGAGCCTATCAAATAGTAGGTGTCCTGAATGTTGGTTACCCAATCTCTTAGAGCTTCGTTTATGGCGTCCTTTAACGTTTTTGAGCCGGAGTTTACGGGGTGGACCTCAGCTCCCAGAAGCCTCATTCTGAAAACGTTAAGCTTCTGCCTTTCCACGTCTTCAGCGCCCATATATATTTCCGCTTTCAGTCCTAGGGCGGCGCAGGCTATGGCGGTGGCCACTCCATGTTGTCCCGCTCCGGTTTCCGCAATTATTCTAGTTTTACCCATTCTTTTTGCAAGCAGTGCCTGTCCCAGCGTGTTATTTATTTTGTGTGCTCCCCCATGAGCTAAATCTTCACGCTTAAGATAGATTTTCGCTCCACCGATTTTTCTGGTCAGGTTTTCAGCATAATATGTGGGGGTGGGCCTACCAGCATACTCTGCCAAGTAATAGTTTAACTGTTTCTGGAACTGCGGATCCCTCCTTGCTTCCAGGTATGCCCTTTCAAGCTCTTCACAGGCCGGCATAAGCGTTTCGGGAACAAACTGGCCGCCATATTTCCCAAATTTTCCACCCACAGGAAAATGTTTCAACTTCTTTGGTTTGGACTCCATTATCTTTCCACTTCCTTAGCACTTTTCACGAATCGATAAACCTTTTCCCGGTCTTTTACTCCAGGGCCGACCTCAACGCCGCTGGAAACATCCACAGCGTAGGGCTCAACCAATGCTATGGCTTGCTTCACATTTTCTGGAGTTAGTCCCCCAGCAAGAATTAATGGTATAGGATAAATGGCATCTCTTATCCTCCTACTCAAGTTCCAGTCATGAATTTTCCCTGTGCCTCCATACTCGCCTGGCACACTTGTGTCCACGAGCACCGCGTCCAATATTTCCGCAGCCCTTAGTGCGGCGTCCAGCGTATTCAGAGAGCCATGCCGTGGGATTCCTACGGCCCCAATTAAGCGAGTGTTCGGATACCTTTCCTTTACCTCTTGGTAAATCTGGTTGGTGGCGTGGACTTGGAGTGTGGTGGGATTTAACTCTTCACAAATTTTTTCCAAGTCGTTAAGACTATTCGCAACTGTGACAATTACTGTCTCCAGAAACACGGGGGCAATTCTCATTAATTCTTTGGCTGTCTCAAGAGGAAGATTTCTGGGAGATTGAGGCACGTTCACCACAAACCCCACCGCATCTGCCCCAGCATCTACAGCTGCTTGAAGGTCTCTAGTTGAAGTTATTCCACATATTTTCACGCGAACAGTTCTCATATTGATTCCACCAGCTGCACCACTTTCTCCCTTATATTGTCTGATTTCATAATGGAGGTTCCCACAAGGAAGGCTCGGGCACCACATTCTCTGAGGAAGCGAATATCTTGGGGAGTGTTTATGCCGCTTTCACTCACAACCACCTTTCTCCGCGGATAGTGCTTAGACAGAATTTGTTTCGTAACTTCCAAGTTTACTTTGAGTGTTTTTAAGTCCCGGTTATTTATGCCCACAAGGTCAGCACTGGTTTTCACCGCTCTGAGGAACTCCTCCTCGCTATGCGACTCCAAAAGTACTTCTAAACCAAAACTATGAGCCTGACCAATCATACTTTGCGCATCCCCCTCACAGTAACCCCTATCAAAGAGGGCTTGTATCAGCAGGACAGCGTCCGCACCGCCTCTATAGGCTGCTTCAATCTGAACCGGGCTCAGGACAATGTCCTTCATAAGTATGGGTACACTCACTTGGCTTCGAATCTCACCTATGAATTCTAGTTTGCCCCCAAAATTTCGGGGCTCCGTGAGCACAGATATGCCTACCGAGCCCCCTTCCTCCAAAGCCTTGGCAATTATCCTTGGAGAAGTGTACTCCCTTAAGGTTCCACTGGATGGCGAAGCAAACTTTATTTCGGAAATGATGGGTGTTCTGGTGCACCCTAGAACTGCTTCCCTCAAGCTTTTGGGCCTAGCTGAGAGGCGGGATTTTGGAGTATTTTTGTAGTAGCCTTCCTCCACCCGCCTAGCGGCTTCTTTGGCTAGGAGGTCAATGTAGTCAGGCATACTTCCGCTCATACTCCTCAAGTATGGACAGTTGTCCGCCGGATTTCTCAATCAACTTTTTCAATTTCTGATATGCAGCTCCACTCTCCAAGGATTCCTTTGCCAGTTCTATTCCTTCCTTTAGGTTCTCAGCTTTTCCGCCAACCACTATTCCCGCCGCCGAGTTGAGTAGTACCATGTTCCTTTTTGGATCCTGTTTTTGAAGATTGCCGCTTAGCAGCCTTACCAGGAGTTGGGCGTTCTCCTCGGGGGATGCTCCGCTTATTTCTTCGGGCTTGGCTGTTTTGAAGCCAAACTCTTTGGGCGATATCTCCTTTAGGGATACTTCTCCATCTCTGAGCTGAGCCGCCAAAGTTTTTCCTATGATGGAGATTTCATCCAGTCCATCTACACCGTGAACCACCATTGCTTCTTTACATCCCAACTCTCTCAAAACTTGGGCCAGGGGTTCCACCCATTCCCTACTATATACTCCTAGCACTTGGGCGTTGGCTCCCGCGGGGTTGGTTAATGGGCCTAGTATGTTGAAGACTGTGCGTATCCCTATTTCCCTTCTTGGCCCTATGGCGTGTTTCATTGCAGGGTGGAAGTTTGGAGCGAACATGAAGCCCACCCCAATTTTTTCAATACTTTCCTTCACAACTCTGGGTTCCACGTTGAGGTTGAAGCCCAGTTTCTCTAGGACATCGCTGCTGCCACTTTTACTGGTGACTGAGCGGTTACCGTGCTTGGCTACAGGTATTCCCGCACCGGCGATGACAAAGGCTCCAGCAGTGCTCACATTAAAGGTTTTTATCCTGTCTCCACCAGTTCCGCAAGTGTCTACTAGTCGACCATTAACCTTTGGGTGGATGCGGTGGCAGAACTCTCTCATCACTGCTGCGAATGCTGATATTTCTTGGACTGTTTCACCCTTCATTCTGAGGGCGGTCAAAAACGAGCCAACCTGAGCTGGGGTGGCGCTGCCCTGCATTATCTCCTTCATTATGGCTGTTGCCTCATGGCTGTCTAGGTCTCTTCCTTCAACCAGTTTTTGGATTCCCTCTCTAATCATGGTTTCACCTACCTGCCATCCAGAAAGTTTTTTATCATCTTTTTTCCACCCCTAGTGAGAATTGATTCGGGATGAAACTGAACTCCCTCAATAGGATACTCAACATGGCGCACCGCCATAATCTCCCCACCATCCAGGGACTCAGCAGTAATCTCCAAGCAGGAGGGGAGGGCTTTCCTTTCTCCCACCAGGGAGTGGTAACGTGTAGCTGCAAAGGGATTCTCCATTCCCCTAAAAACGCCCCGGCCATCATGTTTTATCAAGCTTGTTTTGCCATGCTTCAAACTCTTAGCACCAGCAATCCTTCCCCCAAAAGTGGAGATAATTCCCTGGTGGCCTAAACATACTCCCAAAGTAGAAACTCTGCAACTCAACCTTCTTAGAATTTCAGAGCATACACCAAAGTACCGCACATCCTCAGGGGTTCCGGGGCCGGGGGAAATGATTATCCTATCGGGGCGAAGCTTCGCAGCTTTCTTTATGGTTATTTCATCGTTTCGATAAACAATGGGCTCCGCCCCCTGCTCACCCACATACTGCACCAGATTATAAACAAAGGAGTCATAATTATCAATGATGAGAACCTTCACAGTTTATCACCTTTCTGACAATTCTAATGCTTTAAGTAAAGCCTTTGCTTTATGCTCGGTTTCAAACCATTCCTTCTCAGGCACCGAGTCCGCCACTATTCCCGCCCCCACCTGAATAAAGCACTTATTTCGGTCTGCAACCAGTGTGCGTATGGTAATTGCGAAATCCATGTTACCATTGTAGGAAAAGTAGCCTACAGCGCCCGCGTAGGGGCCCCTCCTTGTGGGCTCAAATTCTTCAATTATCTCCATGGCTCTCACCTTTGGAGCTCCCGAAACTGTACCAGCTGGAAAAACCGCCCTTAGAGCGTCGTAGCAACTACAGTCCCCTCTAAGCTTTCCCACCACTCTGGAAACAATGTGTTGGACATGGCTATACTCATGCACCTGCATAAATTCTGGGACACGAACACTTCCAAAACGGGACACCTTACCCAAATCGTTCCTAGCAAGATCCACAAGCATCACGTGTTCAGCACACTCCTTCTCATCCATCAAGAGATCCCTGGCCAAAACCCTATTTTGTGCTGGATCCTCCACTCTGGGCCTTGTGCCAGCGATGGGAAAGGTTTCCACGCTGCCTCGCTCAACCCTCACTAGCATCTCAGGACTGGAACCCACAATTTGCCTATCCCCCATCTTTAAAAAATACATGTAGGGGGAGGGATTAATTTGGCGCAGAGCTAGGTAGAATCTTGTGAGGTCTCCCCTAAAGGTGAAATCAAATCTTTTGGATAGAACCACCTGAAAAATGTCGCCGGAAACAATGTATTTTTTGGCTCCCTTAACTGCTTCCTCATATTTTTCTTTTGTAATGTTCACTCTGGGATCTGTGAAGGATAAACTTCCAAAATTTTCTGGTTCTGTTAGCTCTGCTAATTCTTGGGAGCGGTCTTGTTCCCGGTAATAGTATAGGGTTTCTCCGCGGATGTGGTCGAAAACCACGCCGTCATTGTATATTGCCATCTGGAGGTCTGGATATTTCAAGTCGTCTATGGTGTGGCTGGGCAGTTTTTCCCAGTAGCGTATGGCGTCATAGGAAATATATCCAACGGCTCCCCCCACAAACCGGGATTTTTCAAGGTGGTTCTCGGGGGTTTTTCTTGCAAGAACTTTTTCCACCACTTGGAGAGGGTTGCTGGCTTTAAACTTGGTTTTCTCGCCGGATTCCAGGTCTTGTAGTGTTGTTTGTCCATTCTTTGAAGTTATGATTTGTTGGGGCATGAATCCTAAAAATGAGAATTGGGCTAGCTTTCGTGGTCCCTCTAGGGATTCTAGGAGGTATGCGTATTGGTATTTTTGGTGGATTTTCAAAAAGAGTTCTGTTGGTGAGAGGTCTGTTGGAAACTTTTTCAGTTTGAGCTGGTTAGGTGATGGTTTTTGGCGGGTGTTTTGTGGTTTGTACCCAAAGGCTATACCTCACTATGCTAATCCTCCGGTAATAGTTGGCTGACGAAATCTTATGATGAGAATTATACCCTTGAGTCATATTTAAAACTTACGTGTACAAAAATGTACATTAAAGGCTGGATCCGCAAAACCCACACAAAACCCACACAACCCCACCCCAAACCCACAAAAAATCACCTCATTCCACACCCCCCACACTCGAAACACACCCTTAAGTCAACAAAACAAACATTTTTTTCAGAATATCCCAGAAAAAATAAAGCCCCCATAATAATTTTAAAAAGTTTTTTTCATCTGTTCTTGGCATAAACAGTTAAAGAAGTCTTCCTTCCAAAAAAAGCGTTTTTGTCTTCTTTTTCGGTGATGTAGAATTGTTCGGTTTCGCCTCAAAAAAGGGGTGTTTATAGGGCTTCTTTCACGATTTGGAGCCTTATTAGGGAGATGGAGCCGAATAAATCTGCATC
Organism: Candidatus Jordarchaeia archaeon; assembly: GCA_029856435.1. Lineage (GTDB taxonomy): Archaea > Asgardarchaeota > Jordiarchaeia > Jordiarchaeales > Jordiarchaeaceae > Jordiarchaeum. The sequence goes on along the minus strand of JAHQXB010000111.1, from coordinate 3,240 downwards.
ACCTAATCTGTTTTTGTGGCTGAGAAATTCCCACCATTTTTTTAACACCTTCCTGTATAAAAATAGGGGCCTGCGGGAATTCTGAGGCAAAACTAATGTAGAGTAGCACTGCAAAAAACTAGTATACTGAAGTGTTGCTTAAACATAGGGATAATAAGGCTCCTCTGAGAAAAGGGGGAAAGAAAATTATGATTTTAGAAATCCGGGCAAAAGAACCGTCAGCACCCAAGCCAAAAAAGCTCCCCCAAAAAACTGTTCCAGAAACCTTTTTACCCCCATATAAACAAATAATATGTTACTCAAAAAAATTGGAAAGAAAAAGAGAAGAGATGGTATATGTCGAAAAAGGAGTCGACAAAAACGAAAGGGGAGGACAAAATACCCTATAGAAAAAGGAACATGGCATCCATTGGTGCAGCATACTTCACAAACAACGCCGACACTCAAGCGCTACCCACCTACCTGAACTCCATAGGGAGGGAGTTCGCAGTAGCACGGACCTCGCTGGGTTTCGTGAACACAGTAAGTGCACTGGTTCAAACAGCCGCCCTACCCATTTGGGGATATCTATCAGACAGGTTCTCACGCAAAAAAACACTGGTGGCAGGTATACTAATATGGTCCATTGCTACTTTACTCATATCCTTCTCGGGAAGCTTTGAAGAGCTACTATACTTCAGAATCATTGTGGGAATAGGACTGGCAGCCATCTTTCCTACGAGCTTCTCCATAATAGTAGACATATACAAACCAGAAGTTCGAGGCAGAATGTTCGGCATATTCGCACTCATGGGTATGCTGGGAATTGTAATTACGGTGCCGGTTCTGGGAATGCTTGACGCTCCCAGCCTAACATTCGGAATAGAATCCAACCTAACCCAACTACTCATACTGCAGTATGTGCCTGGATTTTTGGACTGGCTCAAATCCCTACTATTATGGGACTACGTACTGAAACAGACAGTATATCTGGGTGCATGGAGAAACGGCTTTCGACTATTGGGTATAGTGTGCCTCATAATAGCAGCAATGGTGGCATTGCTCTTGAAGGAGCCAGTGCGGGGAGCGTCGGAGAAGGAGCTAATGGACGTAATCACCAAGGAAAACGTGGAAAAATACAAAATAGACCGAAAAGCAGCAGCTGAGGTGCTCAGAATACCAACTATGTGGGTTATCATTGCGCAGGGATTGACAGGGTATTTTCCATGGGTGGTGTATCAGGTTTGGCTTATTTACTGGTTGGAGAGTGTACGTTACCTTGCTCCAGAGCAGGCTACCATGGTTTTTGCAATGATTGTGCTGGGTTCAGCTGCTGGTAACGTTCTAGGCGGTTTTCTGGGTGACAAGGCTGAGTCAAGATTTCCTAATAAGGGTAGGATAATTGTTGCGCAAATTTCAGTTATTGTTGGTGTGCCTATGTCTTGGATTCTTCTGTTCTTGGTGCAGGACTTTCTTGCTTTCATGATTTTTGCACTTGTTACTGCGGTTCTGATTAGTTGGGCGGGTAGCGGCGCTGTTAACCCCATTGTTGCTTCTGTTAACAAGCCTGAGGTTAGGAGTACTGCCTGGTCTCTGGAACAGATTTTCGAGCAGGGATTCGGGGCCCTCGCCGCGGTTCTTGTGGGCTTCTTCGCTGACAACATAATAAATGGTGGAACAGCTGGATTCGTAATGGGCTGGGTTAGCCCCTACATAGGCTTCTGGCTGATTGCAGGAACCCCAGTGGTGTGGCTAGTGATTTGGATGACTTTTGCGGGACAAGCCCTATCCTACTCCATGATGCTGTTTGTCACAATTCCCTGGACTCTATGTTTCCTATTCTGGTTCTTTGCCTACAAGTACTATCCCAAGGATAGACAAAAGATAATTGACCTACTAGTGGAGCGACGAAAAGAATTAGCCAAGAAATAGTGAACCCTGCTGTGAACACTGGTTAATCTCCTTCCCCCCTTTTTTGGCAAGGGGCCAAGAAACATTGATGAATCCTCCAAAAAATCTAAACCATTTTTTACCGTCTCCATTGTGGAGTGCAGACCTTGGAAGAGCATCTCTTCGGCCAAAGAAATTGAAAATTGGAATGACCAATGTGGATTGCATCAAAAGCTCCTACAAAACGGCTTCTCAGTGAGAAGTATTACGCGTTTAAATCATTTTATTTAGTTTTTATAAGGCTTATTTTTTTGTTAACTGCTAATGACTTGCTAAATAAAAAATTCAAATTAAAAAAAATAAACCTTTTAACATCTTGAAATAGCCCGAGCACAACAATGTGATAAGCGCTATTTGTATTAGTGAGAAAATTTAAGTTGGTTGCTGTTATAAACACATTGTTTGAAGTGGCATCCAATATTCAAAGGTGAAAAATTAGAATTTAACAGGATTACAATTGATCCGAATGTAATGGGCGGGCAACCTTGTATTAGAAGGTTAAGGATACCGGAGTCTCTCATCGTCCGCCCGGTTGCCTCTGGAAAAGCCCTCAAAGAAATAATTGAAGATTACCCAGAACTCGAAGAAGAGGATAAAAAACAGGCTTTGGAATTCGCTGCCTAGGCTACCACCGAGACAATAATTCCTGTGAAAAACATAAAGTTTCTAATGGACATACCTTTCTCCCAAAACTTTTGAATTCCTGAAGAAAAATGATTACGAAGAGGTGAGGGTAAGCGATCTTGCAGTGGCTAAATCTAAAGACCAAGAAATACTAGAACACGCCATTGAAAATAATATGATTTTAATAACCATGAACCTCGACTTTGGAGACACACTAGATACACAAAATCAAAAACCCTCAACCATAATTTTACGTCTGAAAAAACCCTCACCCGAAAATGTTAATCAAATGCCATTACTCTCATAACCCCAAATAGAACTGTTAAAAAAAGAAGCAGTCATTGTAATTGAGGAAGGAGGAATAAGAGTAAGAGAGCTCACCATAATCAGTAGAGAAAACGAAACCAAACCGAGAAAAACCTCTTGACTTTTAGAAAAGAGAGCATAATTCCTTTGATTAGATACCCTCAGTAGTTTAAACTTCCCATTACCTATTATTTAAAAAAATACTGCTGAGCCCTGCCCCCTCATAAAAAAGAAATGAAGAAAAGACTATAGACATTCCAGTTAATTTTTCCTTTTCGCTTCCAGAAAATATGGTTTTTTTCCGCCTCTTTTGGGAAAAGAAGCCTTAAATAACCCCGAGTTAAGGAGAGGTTTAGGAAAAAATTAATGAGAAACTCTATA
>JAHQXB010000014.1 GCA_029856435.1 Candidatus Jordarchaeia archaeon | reverse complement strand
ATGGAGGATGCCCGCCTTTACCGAACAATTCTTCGGAAACCCCCAAATCCCTGCAGAAGAAATGAGCAGAAATTGGGAAAAAGAAAAAATACCAAAAAATTCACGAAGGGTGCGGAATGTGGGGCAATTCCCTTTTTGTTGAAAATATTTTTCATCCTTTTAGAGGTTTCCCTCCCTTTTAGTCTTGAAATGGGCAGTAATTATAATTTACATAATCGTAGTAGGTAATAGTTAAAGGAGTGTTAGCAAAAAACTAATAGTGAAAAACTGGAAAAATTGGCGTAGAAACCAAACCAAAAAAAGGGCCAACATAATCCTTCCCGAAAAGTCTGGGCATCGGGGTTAATCAACGGTAACAGTAACATCCGAGCAAGAAGAAGATGAAAAAAATGCCCACTTGGAGGCAAATCTATTGGAGATATTCGACCTAATGATATGTGAGCTCAGGCAGCATATAGAATACTGGAAAAGACAGGGAAGAAGAATAAGCGAGAAACAGTGTAACACTAGCGTCAAAAAACTGAAAGAAACCCTCCCAACGAGTAATAAGCCAGAAATAATCCTTAAAGAGGACACTTTTGTTGAGCTTGGAAATCCCAAAACGGCCTCCGTGGCCTTCGTCCTATGGACCGAGAATCCCTCCCTAGTTAGAGACGGAAAAATAACAATTGTGGGCCCCGACATTCCCGAAGCAAAGGGCAATTTACCATTCGCCCAAGTTCTCATAGCCCAAACTAGGGGTTTGGAGCCTAAGGATTATAGACTTCTCATTCGTAACCAGTACGATCTAAATTTAGAGGGCTACATGTTGAGGGCAGTTCCCCAGCGTCAAAGAGTATGGAGCAGAGTCAGCAGGGAAGCCGTAGAAAAGGGTTTCGCACTAGAAACTCTGGGAAAAGCACTAATGGTAAGCCTCAAAGAGAAACCCCCAAAAGCAGAAGCTGTAGAAGCCATATTTGTAACCTCCAGCGAAGAAGACGTGAGAGAACTCGGAAAAATAACTGAAGAGGCTTGGAAAATAGCAGCTCCCATCAAATCAACCCCCTCATACGATTGCACTACCTGCGAAAACAAAGAAATCTGTGACGAAATATGGAAGATGCTCCAACTCCGACTGGGAAAGTCCCCAAAAGAAAAAAGACCACAAATTCTGTGCCAAGAACCCCAAGAAAAAGACTAGCACACAAAAAGGCAACAAACCTCAAAATAATAGATTTCTGATTAAAAACTTCTTGTTAGTAAAAGAGAAACCTTTTTTCCAAGAAAGATTCAATGTTTAGAAGAATTAGTTTAAATCCTTTTTTGAAGAAAAATTAAAAAAAGAATGATTTGTGGGAATTTGTCTGGTTCCTTTTTACTCGCTTGTGTCCTTTATGGGTACTTTGACTGGCTCCTGTTTGGGTGTGGGCTCTTTCTTGGGAACCTTTAGTGTTAGGATGCCGTTTTTAATCTGTGCTTCGGCTTTCTCTGGAACTACTTCTTCTGGGAAGACTATGCATCTTCGGAAGGACTCGTAGGTTCTCTCTCTGTGGAGGTAGTTCTTTCCCTTTTCCTCCTTGTCTTCTTTAAGTTCGCCGCTGATTTCTAGGGTGTCCTTTGTGATGTTCAGGTTTATGTTGTCCTTGGGGATTCCTGGAACGTCGGCGGTAACGGTGTAGCCTTCACCAGTGTCTTCTAGGTCCAGTCTTGGGAATCTGGTTAGTGTTGGGAACTCGATTCTCCTTGAGGGGACAATGTCGAACCATGGCCTCATGAGGGCTTCGAAGGTTCTGTTGAAATCTTCGAACAGTTCTTCGAATGGTCTATATAGCCATGATCTTTTTTCTATTGGCTCGATTTCAGTTGATTCTTTTCTTTCTTTCACCTCAGCCATGTTTCCCACCTCCAGTATACTAATTTTATTTGTATACTAATCCAAGTTGTATACTACAAATAGTAGTATTTAAATCTTTCGGTTAAACCTCCCCATAAAATAAAATTATTCGTCTTAAAAGCCTTTAAATCAAATTTTTTAAGGCCACCACAATTTCAGAAAAACCAAAAAAGAAATAAAAAAGAAGTTTTGGATAGCCTAATCCTCATCGGGCAAGGGACAAGTTACAATGCATCTCCAAGGGTGTAAGCACCTTGAAAACTTCGGCATACTTCATTCCCTTTTCCCTTCCGAAACCTTCTGCTACCGATTTTATTATTGTCTCCCATATTTCGAAGGGACCCAATCCCACCTCAGTTTCAGACTGGAACTGGCTCTTATGCTGCGCTAGAGCTTGGATTTTCAGATCCATGGTTTCTGTTATATCTACATACGTGTTGTACTTGGCACTAATTGCAAGGCACACTGTAGATACCTGGTGTGGTTCAAGTCCTTCACTAAAGTGTTCCTGATTCACGTTTGTGAATCCACTAAGCATTGCGGCCCAGCAGGCAGCAAGACCAGTATTTACATGGTCAGGGTGAGCCTCGTAGGGCAGCCATGGATCAAGGGTCATTAAAACATCGGGCCTAGTTTGGCGAATTGCTCTTATTATTTTGCCTCTTGCTTCAAGGGTAGGTTGGAATTCGCTGTCTGTGTAGCCTAGCCACATCAAGTGTTTAACGCCCAGAATCTTTGCCGCCCTCTCCTGTTCTTTCATGCGTGTTTCAGCCAATTTTTCCGGCGTTATTTTTGGGTTTGTGGTGGATCGGGAGCCATCAGTTGTAGTCAAATAGGTTATTTCGCATCCTCTTTGTGCCAGTTTAGCAATGATTCCTCCCGCGAAAAAATCAAAATCATCAGGATGGGCCTGCACAGCCAACACTTTCTTCGCTTTTATCAGTAGGGATGCTCTATCAATCGGGAATAATTCACTAACATACATCTGGTTAACCTTCCAGAACAGCCATTAAGTAGCTACTTTACTTATTTTGAGTAAGAGTAAAATTTGTTTGGTGTTTTTTTAAGGGACAAAATTCCTCCTGATAATTGTTCCCATCCGATAAAGTGTTTTTAGCTTGCTTTTCCCTTTTGTTCTTGGTGGTTTAATCTTTGGTTAAGAATGAGTTTTTTATAAGACTGAATACTTTTTTATATGAGATAGAACTAGAGTATAACAAAAATATGGAAATTAAGTTGTGAAAATTGTATATTTGGAAGAATTTGCGTAAGTGTGGTCTCCGCAGTCTTTGCAGGTCAAAATTTTGCTTTAAATATTCAGTGTAGCGTGGAACCAAAGGTTAGGTTAGGACCCATAGAAAGTGTCGCCCCACGAAGATTCAAGGCCTTTAACCTAGTTAAAAGATGCTATGGTTAAGAAGAATAATATGTAGCATCTTCCCTTTAATCAAAATATTATTTGGGGATGGGAAGAGAGATGAATTGTCCCTCTAAAATTCTTATAGTGGAAGACGATGAAAAAATTGGGAAGGTGTTAAAAACCATACTGGAAGAAAAAGGGTACATTGTGGACACGGCCAAAAATGGTAAAGAAGCAATAGAAAGAATAGAAGCCACATCATACAACCTTGCACTAATAGACATTCGACTTCCCGACATGGAGGGCACCATACTCCTACCCGTTATGAGAAAAATTAATCCCAAAATGTCAAAAATTATGATTACCGGTTATCCCACCATGCGGAGCGCCATTGAATCCCTAAACAAGGGTGCCGACGGCTACATACTTAAACCCATAAAAATAGAAAGTCTACTAAACATCATCAAAGAACATCTATAAAAGAAACGAAATTACTCTCAAAATTTTCACGTTTTGTAGTTTCTCCACCTTTCATAGCTAGAATTGTATTCCTTTATGAGGAATCGAATTGCCTCATCGATGGAATTCAAATTAAGTTCATTTTTAATCTGGTTCAAACCCTTCCAAGTATCAAAGTCCACAATTAAAGTAGCTTTTTCTCTCACATTATTAACAGTTTTTGACATTTTTTAGCCTCCATTAGCAGTTTAATAATTTTTCAAAAGAAGGAAATCACGCCTCAAACGAGTTTCTAAACAGATTTATGATTGAATTTAAGGTTTAATTCGCCTTCTTTCTCGCTTCTGCACAGCTCACAATCACTTGTTGTAACCATTTTTTAGTCGTTGTGTTAGAAGTGTGTTTAGTGGGGCTTCACAGAAAAATATGGTAGATACATTTGGTGGGTGGCCACTATCTACGAGCCAAATTATTGTGAATCTGTGAAGCTCATTCAGCCACACTCTTTTTGGAATCTTGATTTTTGGTTGGAGGTTTTCTTTTTTGGGAGAATTGTTAGGAGAATCCCTCCTCCCAGTTTTGGGGGATTCTCCTTTTCCTGTTTGGAGTTTTGGTTTCCTCCTCCATGTGTGCTCTCCCAAATGGGTATTGTTCACATTTTTTTGCTTTGAATTAATATATTTATTTTTTCTATTTTATTTAATAGTTAAATATTTAATAAAGTTGATTATTATAATTTATTCAAGTTTCCCCCCTCTAACCTATAAATTATAAGTAGAAAAAGGATTTGCGCAATATTCTTATAAATACGCTATGACTTCATTATTAGGTGAAAATGGAAGAGCATATTTTTAAGTTGGATGATAAGGATCGGGAGATACTAACACTCCTAAGCGAGGATCCCGAAATCCCCCAGGAACAGATTGCAGAAATTATTAACCTGTCCCAGCCCTCAGTAGCTATGAGACTAAGGAAACTAAAGGAGATGGGAGTATTCCGCAAAATTTGCGGGGTAAACCCCTTAAAGCTGGGACTCAACATAGCTAAAGTTGACGTATCCACCATCGACAGCGCAAAAATACTGTCAATTTTCCAAAATTGCCCATATTTCCTCAACGGCTACGTGGTTTCCGGGAAAAGCAACGTCCTCCTATTTCTAATAGGAGAAGACATACCCACACTTGAATCAATAGTCGAGTGCCACCTAGGACCACTAAAAGAAGTCAAAGAAATACAATTCAACATCATAATATCCGCCGCAAAAGAGCTAAACCTGCCCTACCAGATGAAGGTAAAAATTGTTGATAGACCCTTCTGCGGGCTAGAAATCAACTGCGCCGACTGCAAGAAACACCAAGAAAAAAGATGCCTAGGCTGCCCCATGATAAGCGAATACAAAGGAAAAGTATGGTAAAACAAACAAAAAAACGAACAAACACAACCAACCAAAAAGGCTGTGAGCCAAACGTAACTGCGGAAAAATAGTATAGTAGATGTCTCATTTCTTTGTGAGCTCAGATATTACCCTTTGTGCAGCCATCAATCCCGACATGATACAGGGCTGGAATCCTCCCCCTATCTGGGTCCAGGCTCCCGCAAAAAAGAGCCCCTTAAAAGGTCCCTCTTGTGGTAAACGGTACATAATGCTCTCTTTAGGAGAATAGGGCCACCCATAGATTGAGCCACCGGGATTACCAGTGTACCTCATGTTGGTTAGAGGGGTTGACACTTCGATAACCTCTATGTGCTTCCTTATCCCCGGAAAGATCTTCTCTGTTCTCTCCAACATTATATCTGCAACCCTATTCTTAGTCTCCACGTATTCAGCGGGGGAAACTTTGTACCAAGGTTCAGCATAGCTTGTGGTTGTAAGTACTACAATTGAGGTGCCTGGGGGTGAGGCGTCTTGATAGGCTAAATTATAGCATGCTAATCCGAAGTCTGCGGGTTCAACGCTGGTCTTAAGCCTGTCCCAGAAGGATTCAAAATCGTAACTTGAGTTTATGAATATTTCAAAATCACTTATTCCCAGCTCCCCATGAGGAGCATCTAACCCCATGTAGACGCAGCATGAACCAATGGCAATTTCCTTGGTCTGCAATGCTTTGAAAAATGAGTCAGGACACTTGTCCACTCCAATCATTTGGGCACAGGTGGTTATGGGATTCACATTTGAAATTACATAGGGAGCTTCTATTTTTTCACCCTTCTCGGTTACCACACCAGTTACCCTTCCTCCCCTTGTAAGTATCTTTTTGACTCCGCAGTTGAATCTAACCTCGCCATCCATCTCCTGAACAATATCCACAAAAGCGTTGGCAAGCATCTGAGATGTGCCTTTGACCTGAGCACCCCCATAACGCAAATAGTCACCCCAACCCAAAGCATAAATTAGGTAGGAAACCCTTGAAGGCGGCAGACCAAAATAAGCGAAAATTTGAGCTATCACCGCCCGGGCCTTAGGATCCCCAACATCTCCATTAAGAACTTCTGCCAAAGTTTTATCCTTATAGGCAAAAAAGTTCTCCTTAACATACTTTTTTTCCTCCTCTGAGCCCGCTCCGCGTTGCAGCATACCCAAAGCCCTACTGGTAGCCTCCACCCTGTCCAAAAAGCGGGTTATCCCCTCCGATTCTTTGGGAAAAGTGTCCAACAAAACTCCCTCAGCACTCTCCCTCCCCACAGGAAGGGTGATATCCAAATCTGGGAAGACGGAGCGGTAAACATTGAGAAGACGTACGAACTCCACCCTCTTTGTCACACCTAAACTCTCAAGGTTTCGATAAAGAAAACCACGTTTACCCACCAAGTCTAAACCCGAGATTTGATGGAGTGCAATGTCAAACTCAAATCTGCCCCGCACAAAACTACCCGCATAACCACCAGCCCTATAATGCTTCTCCAATAGAAGCACTTTCTGTCCACTCTTGACAAGGGTAGCTGCGGCAGAGAGGCCTCCAAGACCCGCGCCGACCACTACCACATCAAACTTTTCAAACATTTCCACTACTCCAAACTTTTAATTCACAAACTGGTAATATTCCCAAAATTGCGAGAAACACGTTAGTATTTTGTTTCACGGATTGTTCATTAATTAGCGTCCGCTGCGTTATAAATCTTTATTTTATTGTATTAAATTGTGAAATTTAAAGGGGTGAGAAATATGTTTGGTTGGGAAAATATGGATATAAAAACGGTCTATATGGGGCGTTTACTAACATTGCTTCTTGTGGTTATACCCATTTCTGTGACTCTTATTATTGCCTTTTATTTGCATTTCCCCAGATGGGTTTTCATTTTGATTCTGGAGTCTGCACCCCCAGTAACTAGTTGGGTTGTTTGTTATTTCTCCCCTATGGGTTTAAGGTTGGTTCATCTCTCGGCACCTTTTACCAATTTTGCAGTATATCCCGCAATCACTCCTTTCTCAATGCTATTAATTGTTGTTTTTATAGTTTCCTAGGCGCTTTTTACCCTTTTTCAGTTGAGCTCTCCAACTTGTCAGTTTATTAAGGGGTGTTAAGGAATATGAGCGGTATGGTGATGAGAAACGGCTGGTGGTGTCTCTATTAAAGAAAGGCACAAAAAAGGAAAAGCGTTATCCTAAATCCCACATTATCCATAATTGGATCCTTGCTTTCAATTGGCATATTGTTGCATTTCATTATGCTATGGGAGGAGTCTATCGCGTCAGTTTTGTTCTTGTTGATACTATTCACCGCTTTTCTCTATGCCTTATACACTCACAACATGAAAAAATTCATCGTGAATAAAGTGCTTCAGAAACACTGATCTACCGCTATTTATGAGAGGAGCCTGTAGCCAGTAGATTCACACTGTATCCCCTTTTTACCAAGTCGCAGCCACAAGAAAGCCTACGGTTTTAACCATGGGATGAATTGTCAATAAGTTCCAATGCCGGTGCCGTCATAATCTTAAATATAGCTAGCCTCCATGGAGGCGAGGTTAACGGGCTGGTGGCACTGCCCCTGCTCCTATAGGTGGAGTGAAGTGGAAGCCTAAAAAAAGGGCAATGAACACAGAGCCTATGAAAACCTTAGAAGCAGAATCTCCCGGCTTCAGGGCCGAGGTGGAACGGATAGTCATAAAATGTTAACTATCCAACAACGGTTTAACGTTTGAAACGATGTAGTCTAAAAATATTTTTTCATCGTTTTCGGTTAGCATTCCTTTCACTCGGCCTTCGGTGAGGATTCTTTTAACTCCACGGCTGAGCCTAACCTCGCTACTCTTTTCCTCAATGATATCCACGAAGGCGTTGGATAGAGTCTGGGAGGTGCCCTTAACCTGCGTTATTCCCTATCTCAGAAGAGTATCATAAGCAATCGCACACACTATGTACGAAACTTGGGAGGGTGGCAAACCAAAATATCCCATAATGTGGGATAACACGGCACGAGCCTTAAGGATCCTTCACATCGATATGCAGAACGTCGGCCAGAGTTTTTTCTCGGCAAGTAAGAAAGTCCTCTTTAATCTCCTTCTGAGAAATGTCTCCCGTGCGGGTTAACAATGCCAAGGTCCTGTTTGTAGCCGCCATTCTGTCCAAGAAACACTTTATTCCCTCCAACTCATGGGGAGACACGTCCACCAAAACTTCTTCCGCAGCCTCCCGGTTGGCTGGCACTGTGATCTTCATATCTGGATAAACAGCTTAAAAATTGTCCACCTTCAAGTCCACCCTTTTCGTGATTCCAAGGCTCTCAAAATTCCTGTAGAGTGAGCCACGTTTTTCCCTCTAAATCCAATCCGGATAGTACATGGAGGGCGGTTTCGAATTCGAATCTACCCCGCACAAAACTTCCCGCGTACCCACCAGGCCTATAATGTTTTTCCAGCAGCAAAACACTCTGCCTATTACTGGCTAGAGTGGCGGCAGCAGAGAGTTCCCCCATACCCGCACCAATAACTATGGCGTCATACTTCTCAGAAATGGTGGTTTCTCCCTACTTTTTCATTAGTTGAGCCATTACCGTTTGTGCGGCTAACATACCGGACATGATGCAGGTTTGGAATCCTCCTCCTATTTGGGTCCATGCTCCGGCAAAGTAAAGTCCTTTTAAGGGTCCTTGTTGGGGTAGGCGGTTTCCAAATATGTTGTTTGGGCTGTAGGGGGTTCCAAGGATGGAGCCTCCGAGATTTCCCGTGTAGCGCATGTTTGTTAGGGGTGTGGATACTTCAATGACCTCTATGTGCTCTCTGACTCCGGGATAGAATCTTTCCAATTTATTTAGTAGTTTTTCGCCCATCCTGTTCTTGGTGTCTACGTATTCTGAGGGGGGAACTTTGTACCAGGGTTGGGCGTAGCTTAGAGTGGTGATGACTGCAGCTGTGGTTCCTGGGGGAGAGGCTTCCGGGTATGCAACATTGTAGGTAGCTAGGGCGAAGTCTGCGGGTTCTAGACTGACTCTACTTTTTGCCCAAGCTGCGTCGAAGTCGTAGCCTGCGTTAAAGAATATTTCGAATTCATCTATTCCCAGTTCTCGGTGGGGTGCGTCTAATCCTAGGTACACGTTCATGGTTCCTATGGCGATTTCTTTGGTTTGCAGTTTTTCAAAAAAGGAACTGGGAACTTTGTCTACGCCAATCATTTTGGCGCAGGTTGTCAAAGGATTAACGTTTGAGATTATGTGGTCTGAGAGGAAGGTTTCGCCATTTTCCGTAACTACTCCTGTTACTCTGTCGCCTTCGGTGAGGATTTTTTTAACTCCGCAGTTGACTCGAACTTCGCTATCCGCCTCTTGGATAATATCTACAAATGCGTTGACGAGGCTTTGGGATGTGCCTTTGATTTGGGCTCCCCCAAGGTGTATATATGTGTCATAAACAATGGCGTATATTACGTATGCTAGTTCTGATGGGGGCAGGCCGCAGTAGCCCATCAGTTGGGATAAGACTGCCCGGGCTTTAGGGTCTTTAACATCCTTTTGTAGGACGTCGGCTAGGGTTTTGTCTAGGTAGGGTAGGAAGTTTTCTTTTATTTCGGGGTTTGAAAAGCTTTCCCCTCTTTGTATTAGGGTTAGGGCCCTGTTGGTGGCGCTCATCCTTGCCATGAAACGTTTTATTCCTTCAGCCTCTTTGGGAAAGGTGTCTACCAAAACGCCTTCGGCCTCTTCTCTTCCCGCGGGAACCGTTACCTCCATATCGGAAAACACGGAGCGGTAAACAGTGTCCAGCTTGACGAATTCAATCCTCTTTGTTATTCCCAGATTTTCCAAATACTTGTAGAAGAAGCCGCGTTTAGCGTCCAGGTTCAGACCGGAGAGTTCATGCAAGGCGATTTCGAATTCGAATCTACCCCGCACAAAACTTCCCGCATAGCCGCCAGGCCTATAATGTTTCTCTAGTAAAAGAACCTTCTGTCCATTCTTAGCCAGCGAGGCCGCGGCGGAGAGTCCCCCAAGACCCGCGCCAACCACTATTACATCATACTTTCCAGACATTTCCATCCATCCACACCAAATCAATCCTGCATAACCATAAAAGTTTTCAGGGAAGCCTACAATTACCAGAGGAAACTATTAAACCCATATAATGGGGGAAAATATTAAAATTTTCTAAATAGTAATAAAAAAAATTTTGAATAGATGCTAAAAATTTTTGAAAGAAAAAAATTAAGCCACAAATTAGCCATTCCCCAAGAAGAGCATGCTGACTAGGCGGTTTACTCATTGCTTCCAGAGCTCTTTGTGCGGGGTTGGAAGTAAGAATCCCCAAACCTATTTGTGGGAAGCGTCCAATTAGCTATGAGAATTATGTTAATATACTGTTTAATTATTTGTAAAGATACCTCAACACTGGCTTTTATCGGTTTTTCTGGTCTAACATTTGGGAAGCTGTCATTTACTCGAACTGACAGTTGATTTGGACTCTTTTTCAAGTCTTGGTTAGAATCGTGAACTACTTGCGAATAATGGAAAAAATGAAACTTGCGAGGCCTGCAAGTAAGAAGATTGCCGTCAATGAAAGAAATATGTTCTGTTCCCTTAACAACTACACTAAGTACCTATAATTGAGGTAACCCGTTCTGACCCAGCGTCGACCTCGCGTAACTTGGTTTTTTCCTCGGTTTCATGGGGAGGCTTTCTCCCGGCGATAGATTCGCAAAATCTCGTGTTTTTGGGCCCTTTTTTTGGCTCTTCTCAAAAACTGTTTCTCACCACTTAAATGGGATGGAAATATTAAAAATTGAGGAAAAACACCGATAAAACCATAAATTATTAGGACACAATGGTAAAAACATATTATCCTGTGAATCTATCGCCCGGGGGAACGGGTGAGACAGGCACATCTCCACTGCTTTCGGTAGGGGAATGTTCCTAGTTGTGGCCCTGTCCCCATTGGACTTTTTCAAACTTCCCGCACTCCGGGTTTTGGCTGGAGTCGGCTGCACGACATGTATATGTATGGCTGTTTTTGAGGCATAATAATTTTAATAGTTTTTCTTTAACGTTAACTGTTGGAAGTTAACAAGCTTTATTCTAAATAGAAGCAGTTTTAACATCCCATAAACAGGCTTAAATGTAATGTAGTAAGGGGTTTAGTCCAGCGAACAGACAGATTACTGCTAGGGCGAGGAAACAAGGCGTTAACTTTTTACTGTTAGGCTTCCTCCCACCAGTAGGAAACCCCCCTTTTCGTCACCCTTCCACCTTGAACCCGTACTTACCACTCCTAATAGAAAATTGGAGGCTACCAGCAATTTAGGGATGGCGAATCTATGCTAGAACGATTTAGACTCACCCGGTTCCATTTTTTATTTTAGGGTTCTAAATGGGAAAAGAAGCCCTATAAACACTTCCTCGGAGACTAATCGAACAAAACCACGTCCTACGCGGGTGGAGAAACAGATATGGCTCTTGGCTTGCACGCTACGACGCAGAGGTTGCATCCATTACAGGAAAAGGGGAAAGTCGCAGTTATCATAACTGGGCTGTCCTCTCTTGAAGTGTCAATGGGATAATAAGCGAATACTTTAAGAGGACAAGTCTTGATACATTTCAAGTCACAATTTTGGGGTGCCACACACTTCCCCATGTCGACAACTATGTTGTACTTTTTCAAAGTTGCTACCTCCTTTTCTTTCTAGCTACCAGAGGTCCTTTGCCACTGCCACGCTTTCCCTATCAATGAGGCTTATGGCCTTGTTTGGACACCGTTCTCTGCATACTCCGCAGCCGAAGCACATTGTGGGGTCGACGACTGAGTACTGCTCCAGTCTTGAGAACCTTATGGCTCCAAAGTTGCATGCTAGTAAGCATTGGGGGCTTCCTCCGCAGCCATCACACCTTTTCTGGTCAATCTGCGCAATGTAGTGGCCTTTTATGGCTGCGTTTCTCACGCCTGAAATTAGTCTGGTTCTGAACACTATGCAGTAGGGTAATTCGCAGTTACAGATTCCTATTACGTTGGGCATCGAGCACCATTGAACCCACTGCACGAGTCCCTCCTTGTAGCAGTCTTTGCAGAGTTCTATGGCTTCCTCGGGTGTGATGTATCTATCATATTTGGATAGGGTGCCCTGGGACTTTTTTAGAAGGTCGCAGAATGGTTCAAAGTGCATGCAGACCATTTTGTTTTGTCCCCCCCACTGTTTTCTGCAGGCACAGTAGGTTAACCCTATTTTCATGTCGAACTTCTGAGGAGTCTTTAGAATTTGGATTGTGTCTTCTAGGGGAACCACTTGTCCACCGTTAGCCCCCTCAGACATTTTATTTAGTGCCTCTAACGCGTCTTTGGAGTAGGGTAGCTCCTCAACTAGGGCGTTCACAGAAGCTATGGTTTCAACCAGCGCCTTGGGCCCACCGAGTGCCAGAGACTCCAAAACTGATCTAACGTTAGCATCTTCCCACGCCTTCTTAAGATTCAAATTCTTAGGATTCAAATACCATTTAGTACCCTGACCATGTTCAACACAATATTGACACAAAACAAATCCTCCATTTCAAGAAAAAATGGGAAAAGTCACCTAACCTAATCATATTTATGGTTACTCTATATTTGTGGTGTTTATTAATTGTTTTGGTGTTTTTTGGCTCTGCGTGTTAGTGCTTCTTGTGCTGCTAGGGTGGCTGAGGTTATGGTGTCTCCCATTCCCACAGTGGCTTTGGGCTCCGTTAACTTTGAAGGAACAAAGGCTATTGAGGGCTCTGTATCTGTGAATCCCTCTTCTAGAAATTTCTGCTTGGGGTAGCCTTCCTCATTTTCAAGTAGTTCTGCGAGTTTCTGGTGTTCCGCCATGCCCCTCATGCTTACTTTTAGTTCGCCGCTTTTGAGAGTTTTTTCTGCGACTTGGATTGTGGGGAAGTTTCCAGTGTGTGCCAGTGTGGCTGCGAATAGTGAACCGAACATTATAGAGTATAGTTCGTCTCGGGGATGGATTCCATAATTTGGGGTAGTCAAACTTAGGGAGAATTCTCTAGTGTGCACCATTATGCGTGGCAAGTGATACTTCTCCAAAATCTTTCTTGCGCCCATATAAATCTTTGGAGCGTCCAAGGCTTTTATTTCCGCAAGACCATCCCTATCTCCTAGGGTGTGTAGATTATCTGCTAATTCATCCTCATTTAAACCAAGAGAATCCACATTTGGAGCCACCATGTCAAGAACCGATTTTCTCAGGTCTGGCTCAGCTAGGAAGCCTATCTCGCTGTGTATCCTAATTTCCGGATTTCTCTCCCTCCAGGAATTGATGAGGTCTAGGGTTTCCCTTATGTAGTCTTCAGGCTTGGAACCATCAGGATAAACCTTTTGAAGCATATGGTAGCCGGAGAGTATCACCCTTCCCACTTTCTGGATTACTTTTAGGGTTCCCTCCCGAAAAGCGGGATCCGTTTTTAGCTTAATGTTTTCATCATCATAGGTTGCTATGAACCTGTTTTCAACCGGAGCCTCCACAATTTCGTGGTTAATTCTTGCTTTGAATTGATTGTCGAACTCAAATATCCAATGTATAAAGACTTTGTCTTCTTCTCTAGCCGCTTCTAAAGGTTTCTTGAAAACAATTTTTCCCCCCTCAAACCGAGGTATAAGGATTTCCCCACAGTTCTTGGTGAATTGCTCCGCCTGCAGTGGGGGGAGCTCCACCACGTTCGGAATAACTTTTAGGTTCATAAGGGCCAGCACATTGGTCATTATTCCACACTGCCCACCCATACGCAACCTATCATAGCCAAAAACTGATTTTATCATCTCAGTAATTCGGGGTTTGCGAATGAACCATTCTTCTCCATCACCATTCTTGGCACAGTAGAGTATACCGGCCAAAACATCGGAAAAAGTCACAATTTCCCTAGGAGGATTGTTCAACTTGTGGAGAACTTCTTCTGCCAATTTTTCTTCATTTACTATCTTTTCTATTTCTGGGCCCCTGACGTGTTTTAGTCCATCAATATTAGTGTTTAAACCCGTGATAAACATGTGGCAGAGCCCAATGTTTCTTTTAACCTCTTGGAGTGCCTGAAAATACTTCTCGATCCATTCTTTGACAAGCATAAAACTTCACCAAGGCCTTTAGGGCTCCGTGACCGCTTTTACCAGGTATCGGGGCTTATCCGGATTATACCCTCTCCTGAACGCCACAAAATAAGCGAACAACTGTAGGGGAACCACAAAGGTTATGGGAGAAAACATGGGCGCAGTCTCCGGAATACTAATTGCATGGTCTGACAATGCCCGCACCTCAGAATCATCCTCCTGCACCACACTTATTATTTTCGCCTGGTGCACCTTAACCTCCCCCAAATTTTTAACCAGCCTATCATAAGTCTCATCTGGAGGCGCAATTATTATTACCGGGAATCCCGGCTCAATGAGTGCCATTGGTCCATGTCTGAACTCCCCCGCAGGATAGGCTTCAGCGTGAATATAAGCAGTTTCCTTAAGTTTTAGCGCTCCCTCCATGGCCGTGGCGGTGCTAATACCACGCCCCAAGAAAAGGAAACTCTGCTTATTCGCAAATTGATAAGCAACATCTCTAACCACCCTATCCTGCCTCTTAATTGTCCTATCAACCACATAAGGCGTATTCATTAAACCCTCTCTAAGAGTTTTAACCTCACCATCACTAAGAGAACCCCTCATGAGAGACAAATCCAGCGATAACAATGATAGGCATGCAACTTGAACAAGGAATGTTTTGGTGGCTGCAAGCCCGTACTCTGGCCCCGCATAGGTGTAAATAGTATAGTCGGAGAGTTTACTCATAGTGCTACCCACAACATTTGTCACTGAAATCACCTTTGCCCCCTGCCTCTTAGCATGTTTAACCGCATTTATTGTGTCCGCCGTTTCCCCAGACTGGCTAATAGCGAGAACCACATCGTCCTCGCATAGAAGCTCCCCGGTAAGCTCCGGAAACTCAGAAGACAAAATGTTCTGAGTTCGAACCCGCGAAAGTTTAGTGAACATGTAACGCCCAGCCAACCCTGCATGATTCGATGTGCCCGCCGCAGTAATATACACCTGTTGGGAATCGTTAAGAATCCGTGCCGCCTCTTGGCAAACCTCTAACCTTAAACTGAGAGCATTTCTCAAAGCCTTCGGCTGCTCATGAATCTCCTTCAGCATAAAGTGTGGATAACCACCCTTCTCCAACATCTCCGGAGTCCAAGAAACATCATTAGCCTTCTTAGCCAAAAACACCACTCTCCACACATCGGACTAAAACATAATAAATAGAAAGATTTAATTTACGCTTTTGAAAAAGGCACAACTCATTATTTTCTCAAAATCAATAAAAGTATATAGTTACTAGTTTTTATGAATATTTTCCACTCATAGTTTAAATTTAAGTCGCAGAGACAAGAAAGCCTACAGTTTTAACCGCGGGATGAATTGTCAATAAGTTTAAATGCCGGTGCCGTTGGAGCCTTAAAAATAGCTAGCCTCCATGTAGGCGAGGTTAACGGGCTGGTGGCACAGCCCCTGCTAAGGCGGAGTGGAGTGAGGTGGAAGCCTAAAAAGGGCGATGAACACAGAGCCGATGAAAATCTTATATGAGGGAATCTCCCGGCTTCAGCCGTGGAGAGTGTCAACCATCGACTAATTAAGACTCGCCCACATCTAAAGCAGAAGGCAGATTAACGAAAATGCTAGGGATTGAAGAGTGATTCAAAACCAAAAAGTAGATCTGATGAATCCAAAGACTGAAAACTCTCAAACGACTCAAACAAAAACGTTTCCTCTCAGCAGAAATTATTACCATTTATAGGAAGGCGGCTGGGAAAACTTCCAAATCTATAGCTAAAAAATGACTCCGCCAACGTTATATCCTGAAACTATAACTTATTTCATATATTTTGTACCTAAATTAAATTAGGATGGTGAAAAGGGTATGAGCAGGAGAAAATCGTGGCGGGAGAAAATGTCTGATAAGAAGGGATTTCCAAAGATAATAAAGCTGAAAGGTGGAGAACCCTGTTTCAGAGCCCTACAAAAAATGGGGGCGAAGGTGGGTGACAGGTGTGTGCTTGTCAACCCCTGCGAAGTAGAAGAAGTTATGAAAACGGTGCCCAGAGGCAAACTCATAACCATTAGAGAAATCTGTATGAAACTCGCCAAGAAATATAATGTTGAAGCATGCTGCACCCTAACTACAGGAATATTCATTATGACCGCCGCCAACGCCGCCCAAGAAACCATAAAAGAAGGAAAAGAGAACCCCAACCCCTACTGGCGCACGTTGAAAGCAGACGGGCTTCTAAATGAAAAATATCCCGGCGGAGTGGAAGCACACAAAAAATTACTAGAAGAAGAAGGCCACAAAATCGTCCAGAAAGGCAAAAAATACTTCGTTGAGAACTACCAAAACCACCTAGTCAAAGTATAAGAAAAACATACAATAAAAATCAACTAGCCTTCCACACTTATGGTGACCCACACTAAGGTGAAAATGCACAACTATTCGCGGAGAAACAATAGTTCTCAGCCTTTCTTAAGATACATTTAGAAAGTGGATAGCACAATTTATATCCCTAAAGAGAAAACTTTTTAGTTTACTGAAATCTCTTAGGGGATTGTGGTGATTTGCCCGTGATTACTGACGGAATATGTGTTAAGGGTGAACGTAAGGAAAAGAATTGGAAGGGAACCAAGTTCGAGGAACCCTACAAAAAGGCTGTGGAAAGATTCCGGAAAGATGTTATGGGTAGACCTGATTTTGACCCCGCAACCTTGCTCATTTGGGGAACTATGATGGGTATGAGTGTTCTGCAAATCATGGAGGATGTGGAGGAAAACTTTGGTCCAGAAGGTCAGCGGGTGGTCAGTGAAGCCCTGAGAAAAGTGGGATACGATGTTGCCCGGCAGAGTTTTGAAAACGCAAAATTTCCCGAGGGCACAACTGATATAGAGAAAACCAGTTTTGTGGGAACATGGATTAACACAGTTCTCTGGACCTCCATTGAGAAACCCGAAATCCTAAACGAAGACGAGTGCATATTCGATATTCTATGGTGTCCACACCAAGACGTTTACAAGCCATTTGACTGCCGGGTGCAACGCTACTTAGTGGAAGGCATAAGAAGATACTTTAAAGAAAAAGGTGAAATTAACTTTGATGTAGAATTCAAATGGATAATCCCTGCAGGAGCGGAAACATGCCGCTTCAGACTATGGAGAAAAAAGAAGGGCGAAGAAGACCAATGGGAAAAATACTCAAAAATACTCGAAGAAAGAGCACTAAGAAGGTGGAAAGCAAAAAAGGCCCAAGAATAGAAAAATACCAACCACAACCCCATCTCCCCACATATTTTTAAAAAAGGTGCAATAACTTACATCGCTGAAATTCGGTAAACTACCTTCTGTGGTAGTGGCTACTGAAGCTTCCTGTAAATTGGGACCTTATTGTAGTATGTAGTTCGTTGACATGAATTTTGTGCAGGGTTAACTGGTCTTACCATTTTTTAGGCTTCTTTGGAAGGAAGCCCTGTAAAGCCTCCTTTTTTTTGAGAGGAACAAACGATTACGCATGGAGGGTGATGCAGATTTATTCGGCTCCATCTCCCTAATAAGGCTCCAAATCGTGAACGAAGCCCTACTAACATCCCTTTTTGAGGCGAAACCGAACAATTCCACATCACCCGCATGGAGAGAAGCTACACACTTAAAGACGAGGCCCCCTTTAGGTTTCGCGGAACATTTTTATAAAACTTCCGACAAAAAGTCACTAAAAATTTTGGGGGTTAAAAGAGTATATGCCAATTTTAGATAGGTCTAAAATTCGCCCGGACGTGCTTAAACTTATGGATGAACTGTTAAAGGAGCAAACTAACGGTGTTTTAGAATTCCTCAAAGCCAAAGAGAACCAGGGAGTCAACTTTCCAGCACTGTGGCAAAAACTGGTGGATGGAAATGAGCGGTTCTTCAGGAGAGAGGGAACCATAGAAGACTTGTACAATTGGTTAACAAAAGACGAAATGCTATTCTTAACTAGGCTTTTCCGATACGCTTTCAACTACGCCGCAGATATGGATCAGAAAAGGCACCCCATTCCCAAAGAGGTGAAAATAGAAAAAGTCGACGCCGACGGAGTTCCCGCAGAGTGGCAAACCGTCCCAGGCGCAAAGAAAGACCGAGTCCTCCTATACTTCCATGGGGGAGGAATGGTCTTGGGCTCCCCCAACACCCACAGAATATTAACTGTTACACTGGGACAGTTAACAAAGATGCGTGTGTTGAGTGTGGACTACCGCCTTGCACCCGAACATCCCCACCCAGCCCAACTGGAGGATTGCACCAAGGCATACAAGTGGCTTCTATCAAAGGGAATCAAACCCAAAAATATTGTAATCGCCGGAGACTCGGCGGGAGGTAACTTGACGCTTACCACACTCTTAAAACTGAGAGATGAGGGAATACCCTTACCCGCTGGGGCGGTCTGTCTTTCGCCAGCAACCGACTGGACTGGTTCTGACGAATTGTTTTTTGAAAATGCTAAGACTGACCCAGTTCTGGCAGATGTGGGGCTCTTCTGGTGGATTCCCGCGTTTCTGGGAGGGGCGGACCCCAGCGATCCACTGATTTCTCCAATTTATGGGGATTTGAGGGGTTTGCCTCCCCTGCTAATTCAAGCCAGTACTTCTGAAATGCTTTTTGGAGGCTGCAAACGCTTTGTGGAGCGAGCCAAAAAGGCGGGTGTGAATGCTACACTGCAAACATGGGATGATATGCCTCATGTGTTTCAATCCTTCGGCTTATACGACCTGCCTGAGGCAAAGGAGGCAATAGCCAAAATATGCGAGTTTGTCCAAAAACTGTTTGAGTAGAAGCACCACCAACCACTTCCCCTTTTTTATTTTTGCAGCGTATCTTGTTTTAATAACTCATAGATTAAAAGTCAGTAAACATAATGAGTTATAATAAATAGATTTATAAAATATTGTTCCATATGTCTTAAGGAAAATTATTTATTTCCATTTGATAGTCCCTTACAACTCCTATTTTTGGAAAATTGTTTGAGTGGAGGGCTTGTAATGAAGGAAGATAGAATATCCTATCATGAATCAGTCCGGAAAATGTATGAAAAAATAAAAAAGGACAACATGACCAACATTTGGGATCGATATGAGGCCCAAGGAATGGGCGGAGACCCCGACAGAAGATGTCCCTTCTGCCAAGCGGGAGTGCGATGCGACCTATGCTCAAACGGACCATGCAGAGCAGATGCTGAAAAGGACAAGAGGGGAGTTTGCGGCATCACCGCTGACGGTATGGCTATGCGTATGATGCTACTCAGAAATGTTTTGGGAGCCTCAACCTATCACTACCACACAGACCAGACTGTAAAGACTCTCAGAGCCACAGCAATGGGTAAAACGCCCTTCGAGATTAAAGAGCCTGAAAAGTTGAAGGCCTTCTCTAAGAGATTGGGAATAGACACCTCTGGAACCGTGGAGGAAATAGCCATTCGCCTTTGTGACTTTGTGGAAGAAGACTTCAACAGAAAGTACTATGAACCAAGCAGAATAGTTGAAGCCTTAGCTCCCCCGGAGCGTAAAGAGGTCTGGAGGAAGCTGGGCATATTTCCGGGTGGAATTTATGGTGAGATGATGCTTGCCACAAGTTCCTGCCTCACAAATGTGGACGGTTACTACGCCAGTTTGGCCTTTAAGGCTATGCGTCTAAGTCTGGCTATGGCTTACCAGAGCCAAATAGTAAATGAGTACTGCCAAGACATTCTCTACGGTATTCCAAGGCCGCACACTATGCGGGTTGATTTAGGAGTTTTGGATCCAGATTATGTAAATGTTTTGCCAAACGGCCACGAGCCCTTCTTGGGCTTTGCTATGGTTCAGCTGGCTCGGAAACCGGAGTGGCAGGAGAAGGCTAAAGTCGTGGGTGCCAAAGGCCTGCGAGTAATTGCAAGCATAGAAACAGGTCAAGAAATGATTCAGAGATGGAACATGGATCACGCCTTCTACGGTTTCACTGGAAACTGGATTTCTCAGGAGGCGGTTCTGGCTAGTGGCTGCGTAGACCTCTTCGCCTGCGACATGAATTGTTCCATGCAAATTGACCCCATTTACGCTAAAAAATACAAGTTTAAACTGGTGCCCGTAAGTGAGCTGGTGGCCTTTGAGGGAGTAAAAGAAAGGGTCAACTATGTTCCCGAGAAAGCTGAGCAACAGGCCGCCCAGCTACTGCAAATGGCCATAGATAACTTTAAGGAACGCAGAGCCACTATTGAACCAGTAACCAATCTACCCATGAAAGAAGTACTGGTGGGATTTTCCACCGAAAGCATTCTGGAAGCCCTAGGAGGAACCCTTGACCCCCTTCTAGGGGCAATAAAGGATGGAACTTTAAGAGGGATTGTGGGACTTATTTCATGTACCACTCTTAGAGATTATGGTCAGGACGTACACAGTGTGAATGTGGCTAAGGAGCTGATTAAGCGTGATGTTCTGGTTCTGTCTATGGGGTGTGGGAACGCCGCTATGCAAGTGTCTGGTCTCTGCACTCTAGACGCTAAAAAATTTGCGGGGCCGGGACTGAAGAGTATTTGTGAAAAATTGAAGATTCCTCCAGTTCTGAGCTATGGTACCTGCACCGATACTGGGCGTCTGGCCGACCTACTTGCTGCGGTTTCAAATGCGCTGGGAGGAGTACCCATACCAGACCTACCAGTTGCAGCAGTGGCGCCGGAATACATGGAGCAAAAAGCAACCATCGATGCAATATTTGCCTTGGCTCTGGGACTATTCACCTACGTCAACCCGGTGCCCACAGTAACCGGAGGGCCGAACCTGGTCAAACTGTTAACACAGGACTTGAAACAAATTACAGGCGCCCAACTCAATGTGGAAAAAGATCCAGTAAGAGCTGCGGAAGCCATATTGTCCCACATAGAGGCGAAAAGGAAAAAGCTGGGCATCTAACACAAAACTACAATTAAAAGTTAAACCCAAAATACTTCGCATCCCTCTCTTTTTCCTCTTCTGGGGGGAGTGATTAATTATGGTAAGTTGACATAATTTAGGGGTGTGAGTGGAAATGGAAGATGATAAAAGGGGAATGGATACAAAGAAACTGGTGGCGCAAGCAGTAAGGTTGAAGGATTTAATCGATTATCAGGAGGCGGCTGTAGTGAGCAGAACAATAATTGATAAAAAGGCCGGGACAGTTACATTATTCTCTTTTGACGAGGAACAGGGTTTAAGTGAGCACACTGCACCATTTGATGCTTTAGTGCACATTCTTGAAGGCGAAGCGGAAATCACCATCTCTGGCGAATCTCTACGCGTGAAAGAGGGTGAAATGGTAATAATGCCAGCCAACCAGCCACACGCCTTGAGAGCATTAAGTAGATTCAAAATGCTTCTGACAATGATACGGTCTTGACGTGTTCGATAGGGTGAGCAATTTGGCCTAACGATAGGGTTTAGGTGAGCTGAACTCATCCGAAAACATTTATTAATCCGCGTAATAGCGAAAATGTTTTTTCATGTCTCCTCCCAAATTGATTTAATCCTTTGGCCTCTTTGGCGACTTCCGACTATACTGTTTTATTGGAGAATCAATACATTTAAATATTTATTATGTATATATGCTACATAATAACTTACTTATACAACTCGTAATATTTGAAGCAGTGAAAACGGAAAGCGAAACTAATCGAAACAAGTTCAAAAAACAGGGTTTCCAACCCTTAGCAAGCTCTAATCATTTAAAAACTCTGGTGAAGGTGAAAACATTTATGTCGGATACAGTAAATCTTTTTTACGGATTCGTTTTTGGCACCATACTTAGTGCCGCGGACAAGATGGGAATAAATCCCATGCTACTCGGACGTCAATCATCAAAAATATTAGGTCCCATGGTTGAAAATCTGGCCCAACAATTTTTAGGTACGGCTCCGCCTAAAACTATGGAAGAGCTCATAAAGGATTTAGAAATTGTGGGTAAAAATTTCGGAGTATTTGGCAAAGAGTTCGAATTGAGCTACTCTGGAAACAATCTTAGTATGAAAATTGTTCAATGCCCTTGGCTGGAAATGTGTAAATATGGAAAATCTATAGGATACAAAGCCTGCCCACTATGTGTCACGTCTGTTATGCTGATGGGTACAATTGATGCTACAAACATTATCCAAGTTTTGGGCATCAATGTGGATAACAATGAAACAGTATGCCAACTCACAGTGAAAACGGAACCAAAATAGCCCCCAAAAAAGGGACAAAGAAACAAAACAACTTTTATTTTTTGAATTTAGATTCATCAATAACTGGGCTGAAATTAGGATTCTAGAGGACACACATAATCCAAAAGAGTATCCGAGAGCTAATTGCCAAAACCTGGCAGAGATATAAGGGAATCTTATTTTTTTTAATTTCGCAGCCTCCTTTGATGCTTTAAGAATTAGAACATTTATGCCTGTGCTATTCGGTGGTTTTGTTACTGACTATTTTTGCGGAAGATTTTTATAAAGGGCTGAAAAAGCGTTCATTTACAATTTGAATTATTTAATTATGTTCAGTTTTGGAAGATTGGAGTGTAAGAGAATTGTCGGAAAACATTGTTATTGTTAAAAAGGAGCCTCCCTTGGCATGGGTTATTATGAACAGGCCGAAAGCCAACGCTTTGAACGTAGCACTAATTAACGCCCTTGACAAGGCATTTGACGAACTGTGGTTCCAACAGGACATCCACGTGGTTATTCTTATGGGTGCCGGTGATAGGTTTTTCTCTGCAGGAGCTGATCTTAAGGAGCCGCCGACACTAACCCTTGGAGTTCCCATGGCCGTAGCACAGATGGACACCGCTCTTCTTATGGCTAAATTAACCACCAAAATTGAAAAGTTTCCCAAAATTGTGATAGCTGCAATCAGGGGGTTTGCCCTTGGGGGAGGATGCGAATTAGCCTGTGCCTGCGACTTCAGAGTAGCTGCTAAGGGTTCACAGCTTGGACAACCAGAAGTGGATCGTGGAATAATTCCGGGCTGGGGTGGCACCATAAGGCTGCCTAGACTAATCGGACTTGCCAAAGCTAAGGAGCTTATACTCTCAGGCGAGCCAATAAACGAGGAAGAAGCCTACAGAATCGGCTTGGTAAATAAGGTGTTCTCCTTTGAAAACTTTGAGGAAGAAGTGAGACAGTACGCCTTAAAACTAGCAAAAGGACCGCCAGTGGCCCAGAGAGTAGCAAAATACGCGCTGAACTTTGGATCCCAAGGACCTGTGGATGCTGGCCTAATATTTGAGGGAGCACTGGCAAGCATTGCAACAGCCAGCGAAGACGCCAGGGAAGGGGTAATGGCCTTTCTCGAAAAAAGAGAACCCAAATTCAAAGGCGCATAAATAAACCAATCAAAAAGCCTCTCCCCCTCCTTTTTTTGACCAGAGAGAAAGGTTTGGGCTTCCAGCAGAAAATTGGCACATCTCCCTTCGACAATAGTGCTTTTAGAATTAGTTGAGCAAAAAGGATGATATAGAAAGACTGAGATGCAACTTTTAGATTGTCTGGTCTTTTATGCTCTTAATTTTTCTGTAAAGATCTTCTAGGGTTTTGGGTGGCACCCATTCCTTTTCCTTTTTCCGCAGGGTGATTGCTGTGGAGGGGCATACGGGTACACAGTTTCCGCAGCCTATGCATCTGCCTGTGTCTACTGTGCAAATTTCGTCTACTATTTTTAGTGCTTCCATTTGGCATCGCTGAACACATGTTTCGCAGCCGGTGCATAATTCGGGGTCTATCTGGGCAAAGTAGTTTGAGCTGATAAGGTCTGTGGGGCGGGGAAAGGCTTTTAGTCTGGATAAGATTCCGCAGCAACACGTACAGCAACTGCATATGTAGTCTGGTCTCTGGGCATTGTTTGGTTCGAGAATTAGACCTTCTTGCTCATTTTTTCTTAGTATCTCAAGAATTTCCTCCTTGTTTACGGGGCGGCCCCATCCGCTATCTATGTACAGTTGGGCTGTGTCTCCAAGGGATATGCAGGTTTCACGAAGGGAGGTCTTGCTGCAGGGTTTTCCCCTCAGTTCTGCGGCCTTGCGGCATATGCATTCAGACACACAAAAGGGGCCCTCCTCGTTTTTAATAATTTCTCTTAGGTCATCGTAAGTTGCTGTGAAGCCCTCGCTTTTTACGCTTTGTTCTATGGGTATGACTCTGAGCTGGTTTATTCCGGTGCGGATAAATTCTAGGGCAAATGCTTCAGAGATGTACTTGTCAATGTCCTCTTGGAACTCTTTGGTGAGCCTGTTCACCTGAAACTCGTACATGCCTACGACGAGTGGTGGATTTGCGTAGTACCTCTCGCCTTTCACAATTTTGTAGTGAACAATGCCCTTCTTGGCCATGTTGTCCAATTTGTTTCTCAACTCTTCCATTGAGATTTGCGACTTGTCAAAGCGGCCATAAATGGTTTGGAGGGGCTCAAATTCCCAGCTTAGTTTTGTCGCTATTCCCGCTTCCTCGGGTGTGAAAAGGTACTTCAATATTTTTAGTTCCACGCCGGAATTTGTGGCTGGAAAACCCACAGGCATCTTGTCAAGGTGCTTCTGCAGCTCCTGATAAACATCCTCACTACTCATCAAAACCTCTCCTTAACAACCTTTTTTCTTTATTATGAATTCGTAAGTATAAGACCTTTTCGAAAAATCCAAAAAACATAAAACAATTTGAGAGAGAAACATTTTCTATTTCAAAATTTTTATATATGTGAACTATGAGTTTCGAATAATGAGTGTTGTTTGGCAGGCCTCGTTTCATCAAATGGTTTTTGCTGGTGTGTGAAATTGTCGGAGCTCCGCTGGTTGGGTGAATTTGAAGATGTGGATTTGTCTGAGGAAGAGTTTTTCAACCTCATAGAGGAAGTCATCAGCAATTTGGGATTCATAATGGTGGAAAAGGATTGGGAAGGAGGTCGAATCCTAATTAGCCGAAAGTTATGCTATGCCGACTCGGTGGGGCCCCTCACCTTCAAAAAGGATAAGAAGCATGTTTCCATCACTGTAAGTTACGAAATTACACCATACTTCCAAAATGGAGAAATGGACGAAGAGACATTCGAGAGGGAAAAGGCCAAACTAAAAGATTCCTGGAGAAACCTCTGCACAATGATTCACACCCTATTCTCAGGAGGATTCACTCCCATACCCAAACCAAAGGTGAGTTTCTGCCCCTTCTGCGGCATGGAAATTGACTGGGACTCCCGATTCTGCAAGTACTGCGGAGAAAAACTAAAATGAGTCCCTCCCCCGAAAAGTAAACTCCTCTTTATTGCTGTGTTGATTATGGCGTTACAAATTCTTAAAAAGCCTTTTAACCCCTTATCCATAAATAGCTTAGATTACTTGAGAAAATTTTTGAAGGGGTGTATGTTTTGAAGCCGAAGTTTGATTTTGAGAAGAGGATCGAGAGAATAAGGTCCAATATGGAGAAGAAAGGCATAGATATTCTGGTGGGAACAAGACTTTCCAGTGTATGCTACATTTCGGGAACCTTTATCCCCTACCGGGCCGCAGTCTACGTGCCCCTTGAGGGCGAAGTGGCAGTCTATCCCTCGGTTATTGAGGCTTCTAGGGTGAAAACCGAAACCTGGATAAAAGACGTGTACGAGTGGGGGCCCATTAAGGGTATAACTTGGATGGAGCA
Organism: Candidatus Jordarchaeia archaeon; assembly: GCA_029856435.1. Lineage (GTDB taxonomy): Archaea > Asgardarchaeota > Jordiarchaeia > Jordiarchaeales > Jordiarchaeaceae > Jordiarchaeum. The sequence goes on along the minus strand of JAHQXB010000014.1, from coordinate 11,570 downwards.
AATTGCTAATAGAGTCAAAGAGAATAAGCTCCAAAATGCCACAATTGGAATAGAGATGAGCCTCTCCCCAAGGCTCGTGGAGGGACTAATCACCCATGCTGAGTATCAGACCCTAACGGAGTGTCTACCAGAAGCAGAGATTGTTGATGGCTCAGATGTGGTAAACGAGGTGGCCGTAATAAAGGAGCCGGAGGAAATAAAACTGCTCAAGAAGGCGGCCCAGATTGCAGATGAGGGTCAGAAGGCGGCTCTGGAAGTTTTGGACGTGGGGGTTACGGAAACCGCCATAGTGGGGGCGGGAGAGAAAAGAATGCGGGAGCTGGGTTCCATGTGGAACTGGCCAGTAACCGGGGGAGATGAAATCTATTCTGGGGAACGTGGAGCCCTAAGCAAGTGTGCCTGTACACCTCCCAGCAACAAAAAGGTAAGAAAGGGAGAGGTGGTCTGCATAGATCTCCACTGCACCTACGAACTCTACTACTCGGACCTCGCATACAATGTGGTTATGGGTAAGCCTACACCCAAGCAGCAGAAACTCATAGACACCTACAATGAAATAGTGCACTATATGCTTGATAATATACAGCCGGGGATGAAAATTGGAGAAATCGCCAACGAAATTTCCAAGAAGCTCTTCCAGACCGAGTATCTTCCACATGTTCCGCCAGTTTTTGGCCATGGTCTGGGAATAGTGGGCCATGAGTGGTATCCCCCCATTAGCAGTTTCGAGCCTTGGGCGAGTATGGAGTTTAAAGAGAACATGGTGGAAGAACTCTTCATACAGTTGAACCATCCCGGAGTGGGAGGCCTGAGACTAGAAATACCCATACTCATCACTAAGAAGGGTGCTGAGAAGCTCACCAAGACTCCTGTGGAGCCCTTAATAAGAGAAGTATAAATTTTTGAGGTGTCTATATTGAATGAAGTAGAGGAAGGCTTGAACCATTTTTGCAAGGCTTATGAGTATCTCTGGCGAGTGGTTAGCGGCACTCAGTACTACAACTATATCAAGAACAAAATGTATAACTTGAAGGTGAGGGGCAAGAAGAGCTATGTTTTAACTGTGGAGCCGGAAACCGCTTATTTTGAGGAGGGGGAGAGTGAATGGGTGGCCGCTACAGTGGAGATGGACGAAGAAGACTGGAAATCGGTTTTTCGTGGCGAGGCAAACTTGGCAAGCGTGGCCGCCGCAGATAGACTTGTAGTGAACAAGGATGCGCAAAACACAGCTCTGGCTCTGGGAATGGTTGTACAGCTACTATCCCTATTAAAGTAGAAAAGAGAGGTGGTAAAAAAATGCGGCAAGGCATTACAAGAAAAGTTGCGGAATGGGCCTACAACCTGAGGTACGAACATATTCCGAAGGAAGTGGTTTCTTGTGTAAAGAACCAGTTGATAAATATGATAGCCACAATATATGCCGGTTCGATGATGGAGCCCGGGCAACGGATGATCAAAGCGGTTAAAAATTGGGGTGACAAGCCGGAGTCCACAGTGATTAGCGGTGGCTACAAAACCTCCATGAGAAACGCCGCTATGGTGAACTCTTACCTTGCATGCATTTTGGAGTTTGAGGACTACTTACCAGAATCACACGTGGGAGACGCGGGTGTTCCAACAGCTTTGGCTGTGGGTGAAAGTTACGGCTCCAGTGGTAAGGAAATAATCACCGCTCTAGTTATTGGAAACGAGGTTGGAGGAAGAACTGGAGAAGTGTTAGTGGACCCTGTCCATGTGGGGCACGCCTCGCCGAATCACGCAATTGACGTACCACTAGTGGCGGGCAAATTGATGGGTCTAGATGTGGAACAGTTAATGGACGCTATGGGTATAGCGTGCACCCATGTGCAGGGAAACACCATGATTAGCTGGGCTGCAGATTGTAAGGGTATGCTCACCGGAATGCCCGTCTATGTAGGAGTTACTTCAGCTAATTTAGCTCAGGCGGGTTTGAGTGGAAGCCACGAGATACTGGAGCACTCTCTGGGATACTGCAACATGGCTTCCAATATACCCGACTTATCCAGACTGGAGATAATCACAAAAGATTTGGGAAGGGATTGGAGAACACTGAAACTGGTGAACAAACCCTTCCCAGTGGTGGCCTACTACAATGCTCCAATAGATGCCATCCTCAAAACCGCAAACAGCACCAAAGTTGAGCCGGAAAATGTTAAAGAGATAAGTATAAGGTGCCCATTTATCATGATGTTGACTGCGGGATTCTACTCTCTACGCTACCCCGATTTCTATGAGAGAATCAAGAATCGCCGAGACTGGACCTACCAAGCACTTCTAATAGACGGATACTATCCCATGGCCATATCCTTGGTTGACAAGGAGTATACGCCAAGACAATTAAAAATGGAAAAAATACTAGACCCTAAGATACAAGAATTAATAAAGAAAATCAAACTCAAAGGAGATCCCGCAGTAGGATCATCGGCTGAAGTGACCATAACCATGAAGGACGGAACCAGCTATACCCAATTCTCCAAGTATGACGCCTTCCTCCAACCTGAGGAGGGCTTCGACGTTAAGAAAAAACTATACAGTATGGCAGAAGGAGTAAAAACCAAACAGGAAATCGGAGAAATAGTCTCCACAATTGAGAATTTAGAGAAGGTAGACGACATAAATCAGCTAACCGAACTGCTAGCATGAAATAAAGCAGTGTTTTGCAAAAACCTTTTTTCTTAATAAACAATCATACTCTTTACAAGCCGCAGCGACAAGAAAGCCTACAGTTTTAACCGCGGGACGAATTGTCAATAAGTTTAAACGCCGGTGTCGTCGGAGCCTTAAAAATATCAGCTAGCCTCTATGGAGGCGAGGCTAACGGGCTGTGGCACAACCCCTGCTAATGTGGAATGAAGTGAAGTGGAAGCCTAAAAAGGGCAATGAACAGAGCAGACGAAAACCTTAGAAGCAGGAGTCTCCCGGCTTCAGCCGTGGAGAGTGTCAAAGATAGAGTAATGGAAACGTGTTTTCAGGGCTAAAGTTGTAGAATTAAGGGGGGATGGGTTCAGTTTCTTTGAAGGGTTTTTCATTCCTTCTGGTATTTGTCTAGTTTCTCTACGTTTCATTAGTTCCTTTTGCAGTTTTTCTTTTTGCTTCCTGTCATTTTCGTTGAATGTTACTTCGCTTTCTTTTCTTCGCAGTTCTTCTATTTGCATCCTTATTTCATTTTTTTAACGTAATGTTGTTAAAAATGGTGGAAGTCATCCCTCAAAACTCAGTCAGAGTCCCCACAAAGGAGAGTCCTGTTTAAACATGCGGCCTTCTCTGCATGGGTAGTAAAGTGACCTCCTTCACCATTTGAAAATGGTGGCTTCCAGGTTTCGTTCACCATTTCCCGCTTGTCGCCAAGACAGTGTTTCATGGATGCTTGCGGGGTTGTACCTCTACTTTCAAGGCTTTAACGGTGCATAGACTAACGCCTCTCAGGCTTATCTCCCTCTTCCTTGTGCTTCAGGGCTTGGTTACTTTGACTGGTACTCCAGTCAAGCCCTTATGCCAGACGTTGAGCTTGGCATTCGTTCGTTGCCGAACGTATTGAAGCCTTTTTGGGTATCTCAAGCTTCATGCGCACGGTGTGGCTTGGTTTTTCTCCGATTGTTCCCCTTAAGGGGAACATTTTGATATTCTGTTCGTTTTGCCAGATCAAAAAACTTCCTTAATTTATTCACTGTTTGAAAACGGTTGTTCTTCTTGAGGTGGTCTTTATAAACTTTGGCTGGTATGCTCTCCTAGACTTGGCTCAAGAAGCTGGGGGTTTATCTCGCCAACAATTCTTTTAAAGAGAGAAAAACAAAAAACCTAATCTTATGATAATTTGGCGAGAAGAGGAATACGAGTTCAGCTCAAAAGTTTTGATGGGAGATAAGAGATTGGTAACCGCTGAGTTGGATAAACAATTGTTGGAAAAACCGATTTGTGAAAATCAAAGTTTCAAAGTAGTTCTTTGCCCCACAACAGAGGGATACGGCCATGCCCAGAGGATTTGCGCAATAGCTTCAAGGCTAAAAATGAGTAATATAGATTTCCTTGTATTCAGTGATGAGGAAAGAATAAAATTTCTCTCCCAGCCCGATTTAAAGTGTAATAATAAGCTTCATGGAATAAAATATGTTTATAGCAATAATGGTGACCTCAATGTTTTCCCTACGGTTTTGAGGTTAATTTTTGGTAGCCTATATTTCCCCATAGACTTTTTGAGAATCCTAATTATGAGCTTGAAGTACCGTGTCCTAATTAACGATTATAACCCCCATCTCACATGCATTCCGGGAATGAGGACTATTAATATTACTCACTACCTACCCTTTAAGTACGGGTGGAGAGAGTTCAGGATGAATTTTTACTCGTATCTGGTTGAGAGGCCCATAGTTTGGGGGGAGCGTGTGCGTTCATTTTTGGGCCTTTCTGAGAATTTCGCAATGGATATTAGGCCAGAAGTTGTGGACTGCGAAAAAGTCTATCCCCCAATTGTTAGAGACGTGACCAAAACCAAATCAAAGGTGAGAGAGGAATTAGGATTGGGCAAAAATGAACCATTGGTTCTAGTGATGGGAAGACCCTACCAAAAAAGCTGTTTAAGGAAAAATTATGATTTTCACATTTACAAAAAGATTGCACTGGAACACCCAGACATCCACTTCCATGTGGTTGCACCATCGGGAATTTGCAGAGAATTGGAGCAGGAAAACTTGAAATTCAACGGTTTCCTCCCAGACATTCAAAACTACATTAACGCTTCAAGCCTTGTTATTACGCGGGGCGGATTTGGAACCATTTCTGAAGCCATAATGTATGGAGTGCCCCTACTACTATTCTCCGCCAAGGAACACATGGAAAAGAGGAAAAACGCTCTAATGGTCCAGAAATATGGCTATGGCAAAATCGCAGAAAACTTGGAAAAAGATGTGCTAAACCTGTTGGATGAACCCCCGTACAAAAGAAATGAGCTCCAAAAAATGGGCAACGGCCTAGACTATTTCCTAAACATTCTGACCCAAAACGAGTTCTAAAAATTATACACATACAACCAAGAAGAAAGCACCACTTTGGAAAATCTTCACAAAACATGCTGATAAACACTCACCAAACTTTTTCGACCAAAAATTCGGCAAAGGTGGGAAAAACGTATTTTTAGACTCTTTCCCAAAACTACTCTAAAATGTGAAACGAACAACTCAAAAATATTTAAAAAATTTAGGCAGGCTGCGTAGGTGATGCCATATGTTTAAGCAACACTCCGGGGATCTGAATTTTTGTGGTGTGAGCTTGCCTTAGCCTGCTTCTGCATCCCTTCCTACCTCCATTTTTCTACACAAAGGTGTTTAAAAAAGATGGGGGTGATGGTTTCTCTCAGGCAGCCACAAAACAGATCCCTATAAACAGGAGTGCCGCCTAAACATATGGGGTGATGCAGATTTGTTCGATTCCATCTCCCTAATAAGGCTCCAAATCGTGAAAGAATCCCTATAAACATCCCCCTTTTTGAGGCGAAATCGAACGATTCTACATCACCGGCTGGGTAGGGAGCAATATATATTAATACAGCTACAATAACGCATAAGTGGAATTAAAGGAGTTGCTTGTACCCATGTTCCTGAACTAAATGAGGCTGTTTTCGGAGGCGAGGAAGTTGAACATATTAGAAATCCATGACCTCAATGTAGTTGTGGACGGAAAAAAAGTCCTCCACGATTTTAACCTTGAAATTCCAGAAAAAGAAGTTCATGTTATATTCGGTCCCAATGGGAGCGGAAAAACTTCCCTCATCTTTACATTATTGGGCTTCCCAAAATATAGGATAATATCTGGAAAAATCTATTTCAAAGGCAAGGACATAACAAATCTGCCCACCGACGAACGAATAAAAATGGGAATGGGCGTCACATTCCAGCATCCCCCAGCCATAAGAGGCGTAAAGTTAGGAGACATTGTAAGCAAAATAAGCGAAAAAAACCACAATCTAGCTGGAAGAGAAAAGAGCCTAGCTAAGAAGGTCAATTTTCCAGCATCATTCCTAGACAGGGATCTAAACTACGGATTCTCCGGAGGCGAAGTCAAACGTTCCGAAGTCCTCCAAATACTGGCCCAGAGACCGGAATTCATCATGCTTGACGAGCCAGACTCAGGTGTTGACGTTGAAAACTTGGAGCTAATCGGGAAACTCATAAATGAACTCCTAGAGGAAAGGTCAGGAATCCTCATAACCCATCAAGGATACATTCTACGCTATGTGAGAACAAACAAGGCCCACGTAATAATTGAGGGCTGCATAGCCTGCTCGGGGGCACCCCTAGAAACACTTGACCACATTCTAAGAGAAGGCTACTGGTGGTGTGAAAGATGTCGGAGTATAGGAAAAGAGCCCTAGAAGCAATAAATAAACCCGCACCCTATGGAGTAGACCTCAATCTAGAAGAGTATTCAAGAAACTCCACCAATTGGGATGAAACCAATATATCAGAACTCCCAGAACCAATCCTAGAGGGAGCCATGAGTTGCGGAGTCACACCCAAAACCAAAGAAAGAGCAGGAACATTCTTCCAAATAGACCACTCAGTTGTTTCCTGCACCGTAGACACCACATTCAAAGACAAAGCGGAAATAATGAGCACCAAACAGGCACTCGAAAAATATGACTGGCTCAAAGATTACTGGTGGAACCTCGTCCCAGTAGACACAGACAAATACACCGCCCTAGCAGAATTAGAATGGGACCACGGATACTTCATCCATGTCTTTGAAGGAGTAAAAATCACTCTCCCCCTGCAATCCTGCCTCTTTTTGGCGGGTGAAAACATTGACCAAAATGTTCACAACATTGTGGTGCTGGAGCCAGACTCAGAAGCCCAATTGATAACGGGCTGCGTTACCCATCCAAACCTGCGTAGAGGTCTCCACGTGGGAATCTCCGAATTTTACCTAAAGAGGGGGTCCAAGCTGACCTTCACCATGGTTCACAACTGGAAGCAGGATGTGGACGTCCGCCCCCGAACTGGAATCTTGCTGGAAGACGGGGCAACCTACATAAACAACTATGTACTCCTCAAACCAGTAAGAAGCATTCAAAGCTACCCAACAGCCTACTGCAAGGGGAACAAGTCCACAGCAATTTTCAACTCCGTTATCTATGCCAGTGGCTCCTCCCAAATCGACCTGGGATCAAAAGTTATTCTGGACGGAGACGAAACCCGAGCCGAAGTAAGCTCCAGAGTAATCGCCACAGATAAAGCCCACGTTTACTCTAGGGGAATGCTGGTAGGTAATAATTCAAAGAGTAGAGCACACCTCGAATGCAACGGACTCCTACTCTCAGACAACGCCACAATACACGCCATCCCCGAACTAATCGGCAGCAAAAGTGGAGCGGAACTCTCCCACGAAGCCGCAGTGGGAAAAATCGCCGAGGAACAAATACTATACCTCATGTCTAGAGGCTTCTCAGAAAAGGAGGCATCCGCCCTAATAGTGAGAGGCTTCATGGACATAAGAGTCTTTGGCCTACCAGAATTCCTAGAAAAAGAGATCCAAAGAGCCATAGACCTCACAGCAAAATCAATGTAAAACAAGAAACACAACCCCTTTTTTTGGGAAACTCAGTCTTTCTCCTTCCTCTCTTTCTCCATATTTATTGAAACAACTGTGGCCAGAACCAGTAGGGGATCAACATCCCCAACTATTTTGACACCGTAGTGGTCGCGTATAGAAAAAAGTTTTCTTGACACCAGGGCAACTTCTTGACCAAGTTTATCTTTTATTTTGTACTCCAAATCCAGAATGTTCCCATCAACGTTTAGTATTTTTTTGCCCTTTTTATCCTCCACCCACCAGTCATCCCCGATGGCCACAATTTTCTTTTTGATGTTTGCTACACGTTTCTTGCCTTGGTCATAGACTTCAAAGGCGGGTGCGACTGTAACCATTTTCCTCTTGACTGCTCCAACCTTTTTTCCCTGGCTATCAATGAACTCTATTTCTTCTCTCAGCGCCAAAAGCCTTTTTACGGCTTTGCCCAGTTCCCTGCCTTTCTCATCCTTAATTACCAAAGTGTCACGTACAGACAACAACTTTTCATCTACAAGATAAGTTCTATAATCAAACAAACCCAAATCTGAAACCTCTCAAAAAAATAACCAATATCCGCCCTAATATTTTTACCGCATCTATGATGAATCACATAAACCAAAAGTTGTTCCATCTCCACTTTTCAAAATCCCCATTAAAACCCCTACCGAACAGGTGGTTAGAAGCCCTAACGCTTCATCCGTAGCCTGAACCAAATAATAAATTCCAGTAGAAGAGGAAAAATTTCTGAAATCCTACCTCTCTAAAGCGATACACAGCATAACACCATCTATTGAGAAGGAGAGAGCCTAATGATTCCTCCAAATGAACCTAAGGCTGGTAGTACCGTTGACGGGTTAGATTGTTGAGCCCTTTTGGGGTCTGTTTTATTAGTTTGATTGGAGGTTGTGAGAGGGAAAGAAATGTGTTGAAGTGTTTGGAGAAAATTAAAATTGCATAAAGATGTTAATTATTTTATTCCGAAAAGTGGTTTAGACTTTGTGGGATCAATTATTATATCCTTTTTGGTCTACTTGTGGCGATTTGGAGGTAAGAGATTTGGAAGAAAGAATAAGTGAGAATAAGGAGAGAAGGAACGTTCGAGTAGTGGGTTTGGGAAAAGAGATTACTCGCGAGATATTTGTGGAGCTGGCAACAACTCTTGTAAGTATAGCTGTGGGGTTCAGCATCATCTTCGCCACGGAATTGGGTGTAGTGGGAATATTTGTGTTCATTATTGTTGCAATATCTGTGCTTTCATGGTGGTGGTCTTATCTGAGTACTCGAATGAGGTATATTCGCCCCGATATGCCGTTTCCAATAGTAGACGCTCTTTTGCTCATAGTTATTTCGTGTTTTCCCTGCGCTATTTATGGCATAGGAAATTTTCGTTGGCCCTTCTATAGTGTTGTTCTGGTTTTAGCTTTACTTTTTGCAGTTTGGAGCCTTTGGTGGCACCACCTCATCAAAGAGTTTCCGGAAGAAATCAGAAAGCATGGTAAGGAAAGATTATTCAGGCACTATAGAAAAATTTTCATTGAAACCGCGGCAATCTATGGCTCTGGAGTATTCATAAGCTTCGCTGGCGTTTTACGCGATATTCTTAGCAGCACCAATGTTGGCGGCATTCCAATTATTGAACTGGGATTCATCATTTTTGGCTCGCTTTGGGTTAACATAAGGGAAAGAAAGGTTCCCAAGTAGGCGAAACTCGGTTGACACTCCCCTCAAACAAATTCGGGGATTCCTGAACACAGCATCTCCACCGCTTCTGGGACAAATCTAGGGCTGCATTCATACCTTCACTGTTTGGAAACCTGTCTGCAGAGGGGCTGTGCCACCAGCGTTAGTGACTTCCTCGGAAAAGCTTCCAAACAAGCCCGTATATCCTGCCGGAACCTTTCTTCAACTTCAGATGATAGCCTTATTTTCTTAGCTTTCGGGTATCCCTTTCCCATCAAAATTCTTTGTTCAAAAATTGGTGTATAAACATGGAGATTCATCCCCTCAACCAGAAGTCAGGAGCTTTTCTCGCCTGTAGCTTTTGTAAAGGGAGCGTTCCCAATTATGGGAAGGGAAACCGCACCTAATGGCAGAAGAGGAAGCGGCATCCGCATTTTTATGGAGGCCCATTAAGTGCTATGCATCTTGGAGAATTTCATAATAGTTGCTCTGTTATCTTGGCCTCTTTTTCTTCCTCCACCATATTTGTGAAAGTTTGTAGAATGTCTATTTCAAGGAACTGGTCTTTTAAGTTTTCCGCCAGGTGTTTTATCGTGAAAATGAGTAAGCCTTCCTTAACGTAGCTTTCTGCAATTAGAGCTAAACTGTCACTGACCTTGTAGATGATTAAACAGCTTTTATCATAGTTCTTAATATGGTAGTCTCCCACATCCATTATTTTTATTGCAGGGGCAAAGTTTTTGATGTTGCCATTCAAGCCGCTGTGAAAATTGTTGTATAGAATTTTTCCTCCTTCGTCCATCAGAGCCAGAAAACTTTTCCCGGGAATTGCGGATTTAATTTTTCCCATTAACTCGTCAACTTTTTTATCCATAAGAATCAGCCCCAAACTCTATAGTTATATGGTGCCCTCACTGGTGCTGGTTTGTCCACTAATAGGGATGGATTTAGAGTTTTTATTTCTGTATGTGCTTCGGGTAATACTCTAAAAACGCCACAAAAAATATGACACCCGTAACACCCATTGTTAGCTGACAAATTTTTTCAACTATTTCAGGAGGCGGAAGCCACAGCAGCACCCCGTTCTCTCTGCTTTTGGAAACCTATCGCCACCACGATGGAGAGTACTAGGAAGGGATTGAAATCGTATTTTATTTTGACTCCGAAATGGTCGCGTATGGACCAAAACTTTTTTGAAACCTCCGCAACAACAAGACCAGACTTATCCTCAATTTTATACTCTAAACCCCATACGTCGCCCTTCACAAACAGGATTTTTTCTCCCTCCGTGTTCTCAACCCACCAGTCGTCGTGAATAGTTAGCATTTTCTCCTTAATTATAGCAATGAGTTTCTGGTTCTGATCCACTATTTTGAAGGTGGGCCTAGCAGACAGCTTTCCCTCAATTGAGCCCACTTTTTGTCCCAAGTTGTCGGTGAATTCAATTTTTCCCTTAAAAGAGAGAAATTTACTAACTGCTCTTCCCAGTTCTTCACCCTTCTCATTCTTTATTATGAGAGTGTATCGGGGTGTCAATAACTTTTCTTCTACAAGATAATCACTATAATCAAATAAACCCATTTTGAGAAACTCCTTTAAACCAATACATAATAAAAATAATAGTAGTAATAAATAATGTAAAAAGAATAATTTATTTTTATTTATGAAAAAAAGCCAAAAAATGAGCCATACTTGGCAGGTGGCGCTCAGTTAGGTGTCCACTAAAAGGGTGATGCAGATTTATTCGGCTCCATCTCCCTAATAATGCTCCAAATCGTGAAAGAAGCCCTATAAACACCCCTTTTTTGAGGCGAAATCGGACGATTCTACATCACCTTTATGTCGTTAACAATAGCTTCTGTCTGGATAAGTTATTCTAAAACTTAGATTCCAATGTTGATCGCTCATGAATAAGAATTTTCTAGCTGACTATTTTCTTATGCGCTTGTTCTAAGGAACCAGAAACATCTAGGCACGGCACCATCAAAATCAAAATAATCAAGGCCAAAAAACTCCCTGAAAAAACCCACTGCTTTCTTTTAACCCATTTTTCGCACATTTGTGAATCTTTTTGTGAGATTTGTGGACTCTTAGATTTGAGAACCTCGTCTCTCGGAACCCTCGCAAACTACTATTTGAGAGGTCTTCGAGGCTACACCTACAACGCCGGGAGTTTTTCAGCGTCACGGAGAAATTCGCAGAATCTGCGAAAAATGGGTTTTAAGTCTATTTATGGGGAGCGTAATGAGCCCAGCGTTGAGGAAGAGACACAGATTACCCTATTGAAAAGTGAGGACGCCTATGTT
>JAHQXB010000043.1 GCA_029856435.1 Candidatus Jordarchaeia archaeon | reverse complement strand
CATCAGAAGGTCTACGGACAAAATTGGCAAACTGTTTGAGGAGAAGCAATACTTCATATCTGACCTCATAATCGCTGGAGAACTGCTGAAGGAAGCACTCGAGATACTAAAGCCTGCAATTGGCGTGAAGGAAGTCAAGAAAGTTGGCAAGGTTGCTATTGGTACTGTTGAAGGGGATATTCACGATATAGGTAAGAACATTGTCACAGCTCTTCTTGAAGCAAGTGGATTTGAGGTAATAGATCTTGGAGTAGATGTTTCACCAAAGAAATTTGTAGAGGCAATTAAGAAGAATAAGCCAGAAACTGTTGGGCTAAGTGGCTTATTAACGGAAGCCATAGAGTCGATGAAGAGAACCATTGACGCAATCAAGGATGCAGGTCTCAGAGATAAAGTTAAGGTAATAATTGGTGGCGGAAGGGTGGACGAGGATGCCGAGAAATACGTTGGGGCGGACGCATGGACGAGAGATGCTGCAACAGGTATAAAACTCATTAAAGAATTTGTGGGGATAAAGTAAATGTCAAAACCTAAACGTGAAGTCCTCTTAAAGGAGAGGCTTGAAAGGCTGGAGAAAGTAATACGTGTAAAGGAACCAGACAGAGTGCCATTAATGATGGCTGCTTGCTTTCTCCCGGTAAGTTACTTAGAGACGACTTATGAGAAAATAGCCTTCGACTACCAAGAATGTAAAAAGGGAGTTATAAAGGTTGCATCAGACTTCGGGTTCGACATGTTTGGCTGTTTTTCAGGATTAGAAGGTTTCATATTTAGTTTGGCCCTCATTGAAAGTCACCCTGACATAGCCCCCTTTGTTCGCTTTTTGACAGGACCCATGCATGATATTTTACAGGATAAGTACACTAAGTGGCCCGGAAGGGAAACTTCGGAGAACACGTATCCACAATTCCTCGGCGGAAAATTTATGGAACCAGAAGAATACGGTAAACTAATAGACGACCCACTTGGCTTTATCAACGAGGTTCTGTTGCCAAGGGTGTGCGCGAGCTTAGAAAAACCAAACTCAGCTAAAGCATATGGTGCGATGATTAAGCTGGGAATGGATGTTGCAAAGTATGGCGCTATGATGCAGGAATTAACTTTGGAACTTAAAAATCTCGGATTCCCATCATTTCCATTTGCTTGGTCCTACTCGCCACTTGATCTTATAGGGGATTTTATGCGCCACGTAACAGATGTCGTTGTTGACCTTCACCGAATTCCCGACAAGGTTCAGCAGGCCACTGAGGTATTAACACCCCTTGCAGCTAAAGTCGGGGTTATTTCTGGCCAAGTACCGCCAGAGGTTAAGAAGTTTTTTGGAACGGACATTGTGCTTGCCTTCATACCCTTACACCTAAACTCGATACTATCGCCAAAACTATACAATGAGTATTATTGGCCAGCCCTCAAGAAGGTTATTGGGGAACTAATCAAAGCGGGACTAACGCCTTTCATATTCTATGAGGGAGACCATACACCTCATCTGGAAACAATGCTTGAACTACCAAAGGGAAAGACAGTGGCATATTTTGAGAGAGCTGATTTAAGAAAAGCTAAAGAGGTACTGGGAGGCCATACATGCATAATGGGTGGCATACCGGGATCTTTACTGGCTGGAGGGACGCCTGAAAAGGTTAGAGAGCATGTTAAGAGCCTGCTTGAAGACCTAAAACCTGGCGGCGGATTTGCACTAGCTCCAGCTGAGGCATCGTCGCTGGATGTGAAACCAGAAAACATTAAAGCATTGACGGATGCAGTAAAGAAGTACGGGAAATACTAAAAAGGAAGCATTATCCTTTCTAAACAATTCGTTCTGATAGTTTGGATTATTTGAATGAGAGTGGTTAACACATTTGAATTCAAAACTGAACAGAAAGCACTTGAAATTCTAGGTGTAGGATTGGAGGAAACAGGAGGGAGAACGCAGCAGTACTTATAGGAGGCATATTTTACTAGGTTCACAAGATAGTTGGAGATGAAAAGGAAGATGCATTTAACAAGGAGACTGCTAAAAATTTGTCAGCAACCAAGAAAAACTCGGGGACAAGACGGTAATACCTACACCACTTGATGTTGCCGATCTAACGTTAAAAAATAATAGGATAGAAGTAGAATCAGTCAATCCACGTCAACATTGAATGGTGAGATTAGACAGGAAAAGTTGAAGGATGAAAAATAGGCGATAAGCTCATTTAAAAACCCAGCGGCATCTGTCCTTTCCATCAGCTTGGCAACTGGCTTGTTCTACATGAATACCGTTTGAACCTACGAGCCCTTTAAGGCAGCTATCGCAGGAGACGCAACCACACTTCATTGCCTCCATCTTATCTGACTCACTGAGGCTGGCCATATCATAACCAGCCGGATCCTTCAACATTTCCTCAACCATATTTTTCCAGAGGCAATTGCTAACTTCAAACCATCCGTCTCCGATCTCACCATCAAGCTTCATCACAGTTGAATATAACACCGCGGCCTTCTCAGCTCTTTTCTCCGAATTAGATAGACCAAATCTCTCATTCCAACCGGAGACTACTGGTGGAAAACCAGCAAGCATAAGATCAGCGGCGGCTTTTCCAACTCCCTCCGCAGTTCTATAGGAGATGCCTTTTCCGAGGATGCTGTAAGCACTATAAGACTCAGTCATTACTAACCCCCGTAAAACCAAAGACATTATCTCAATTAGGTATGCTAATGCTTGGTTCTTTTTCTCCTCTTCACTTGCATTCTGGTCTACTATTTTTGGATTTGAGAAGGCCTTTGGAAGGTAGTTTTCTTTGACGAATCTCAAATCTTTTTGGATAAGTGTTGAGAGGTACTCTTGAGATGGAATATTTGCTTTTATTTGGTAGCGGGTTAGCCCATGGGGCACGCCATCCCTAACAAAGAAGTCGCATCTCTCGTCTCCTGCGGGAATGTGTGTTACTCTGAAAACGCCTGCTTTACCCTCTGTTACATACTTGGCCGCACCTCTAACGTATCCTACACACATCTCGCAAGCCATAGGGTCGGATAGTAAAACCGCAAAGGGAGCAAAGGGGCAGTCAAAAACTGACAGTTTAACATCCCCATTTTCTAACTGTTCCACCGTGTGGGGCATAAGAACTGAATACATAACTAGGTTCTGTATTCTTCCCACGTCAATTAGTTCTTTGCCTAATCCAAAGTCATTGGTTATTTTATTTCCTACGTATTTTCCCGTTGCCACGGCTCCACGTAGAAGTATTCCCCTTGCTCCCTCCCCAAAACTTTTTACAAATTCTCCGCCGAAGGTGGCTATCTGCATACCCGCCAGAAACCATCCGTCCACTAAAGCGTTCTCTAAATTCAATCCATAAGAAGCTGCTATTTTGGCAATCTCACTCCAAACCATTTTTCTTCAGCTCCAATCAATTTGAAAATTTCATTTTCCCACATCTAAGGAAATTGATTGTGCCTCGCATATAATTTCTGTGGCTATTACCGTCATGGAACTACAAAGGTGGATGTAAAATCAAATTAACCTACTTCTTCCAAGTTTTCAAACCGCTTTCCCGAATACAAACGTTTTGCTTAAATACTTGTGTATTTGTGTTGATTAGAAACACGTATTTATTTAAACTTTGTTGATTAAATTGTGAACTCCACAATATATGGTAAAATTGAATTAATATTTCTCTATTATTCTACCGACCTCCTATTATGAGCTCAGGGTACTAGAAATCTATTTGGTGTATTCCCTCAGAAATTCTAGCATATACTTGTTTACGAGTTCTGGTTCTTCCTGTTGCACCCAGTGCCCACATTTGGTGATATATCTTATAGTGTAGGGGGCATCAATATATTTTTCCGCCCCTTTGCTAACCTCAAGTGTAAGAGCTAGGTCTTCCTCTCCCCAAATTACCAGTGTGGGGCTCTTTATTTTTGGAAGTTTTAAATCAATGTCTTCCATGAAAATTTCGGGTCTGATGTTTGCCCGGTAATAATTTATGGCGGCGGTTAGCGCTCCGGGTTTCGACCACGCCTCCACAAATTTTTCTAAGTCCTCCTCGCTGAATACTCCTTTCTTAAAAGTTGAATTGCTAAGCATTAGCCTCATGGCGAGAAAATTATTCCTACTGAAATAATTTTCGGGGACCTTCTCGATCTGAAAGAAGAACACATACCAGCTCTTCTGGAGCTGCCTAGCATTGTATTTTGCTTTTTCCTGCCACACCTGGGGGTGGGGAACATTCATAATTATTAGTTTCTCTGTGGCTTCAGGGTGGGCCATTGCGAAGTACCAAGCTACTATGCCTCCCCAATCGTGACCCACTATTATTGCCTTTTCCTCTCCTAAGGCTTTAATGAGACCCATAACGTCTTCAGCCAGTATGTTAAGCCTGTAATTTTCAACGCCCTCTGGTTTATCGCTCTCATTATATCCCCTCATGTCTGGAGCTACAACTTTGAAGTACTTTGCCATAACGGGTATCTGATGTCTCCAAGAATACCAGAACTCGGGAAAACCATGCAAAAGAATCATCAGTTTACCCTGACCCTGAATAACGCAGTGCAGGCGAACCCCATTGGTTTCAACAAATTTATGCTCCCAAGACTCACCTATATTCATCCAACCACCACTATGAAATATACTTTTTCAATACACGTGCTTAAACACCCTTCATTTGTGTTGTGAGCTATAAGAGAAGAATTGTATTAAGCTTTTCCCAATCTTCTAATTTACGGGTTTAACTACGAAAAAATAGTGGGTGTGGTTCACTTCTGCTTCTATTCCCATTTTTGCACACCTTCTTGAGGGCCTTTTCTAGATGTTTTTTTGGAAAGGCTGGGTGGTGCCTCGTTTTCTGACCAGGCGTATGGCATCCAAAGAATGAGTGTTATGAGCATTGAGGCGAAACCAGGTATGAACATTATATAACTAACTGTTCCTCCAAGAAAGAGGATTCCGGATAGGACTTCCATAATTCCAATTCCTACGCATAGTATGGGTTTTGCTGATTCTTGTCTATCCCTCAGTTGTATGATGCCTAATCCCATAAATACCAAAAGGAGTAGAACTGCCGCAATGTTTAGATAAAAGTAATTGGGATAGGCGATAAACAATAGGGTGAGTGAGAACACCCCCAGAGCATAGTTTGACACTGGACTCAAGCCTAAATATATGAGTATACCCGCAACATCTATTCCCACAATAGCAAAGAAGCCTCTCGCAAGGTGGGTAGACCTTCTTTCCAGTCTAAACTTCAGGAAATACCCCACAGCTGTCAAAATGCCAGAAATAGTCATGAAAATTGTGAAAACAGGGTTAAACGAAGAAACACTCAAACTATAGCCAAGCCCTTGGAAATAGCCCAACATAACCACTACGGATATGGGGGCTAATAACTCTTCGAAGAACTTCCCTATTGCCTCCGCTGGATTGCCGCCGAAAATCGCTACAAGAACTATAACCACAATTACAACCAATAATCCCAAAAACAAGGTTACAATCAGTGTTCCTATCGCGCTCAGTACTGTGGCAAAAATGGTAGAGTTGAAACTGTGAAACATAACGAAGAGAAGTAGTCCCATAAACGCTGCAACTATACCTGCAAAGATTCCGGACACCATTGCATACCTTAATGTTCCCGACATTCGCCAATCTCCTTTTAATGTTCAATTTACTCTAATATTTAAATAATAAATTTTTCCTTTTCCAATTCTTATTATTCTTAAAAAAAGGTATAAGGCACTAATTCTCTCCTTACATTTATTTTATAACTGCGTGCCTTTAACCCACATCGCTTCAAGATACGCTCGAATTGCCCAAAGCGAAAAAACGAAAAACGAAAATGTTAATTTTCATAAGCATTATGACCAATTCTTAACGGTTAACTCTTTTTGGAAATTTTAAGCTGCTTATTAAAAAATTTATAGATTGAGCGGCGCACCCCCATTAACAAGGGTTTTAAAGGGATTTAATTAAAGTTTAAAGTATGGGCTACGTGAAGGATCTTGTAGAAGAAATCACTGTTAAGATGGGTGGATTGTTTTCGACTGAGCTGGGAATAAATCTGCAAAAAAGGAGTTCAGATGAGGTGTTCAAATGGTTTGTGGCCTCACTGCTCTTTGGAGCCAGGATTTCGGAAACCATAGCCAAAAACACTTACCACGAATTTGAGAGGACTGGTCTTCTGTCTGCTGGAAAAATTCTGAAAACAGGTTGGCACGGCTTGGTTTACATTCTTGATAGGGGTGGATATGTGAGATACGATTACAAAACAGCCGACAAGTTCTTGGAAGTTATGGGCAACCTTGAGAAGGAGTATGGTGGAGACTTAAACCTCCTCCACGAAAAATCAATTGATTCTAAAGATCTGGAGCAAAGACTTAAAAACTTGGGGAAGGGAATAGGAGATGTTACAGTAAATATTTTTTTGAGGGAGCTTAGAGGTATCTGGGACAAGGCAAATCCTCCCCTCCAAGAATTAACCATTAACTCTGCCAAGAATCTGGGCCTAATTAAAAAAGCTGATAAAACCAGAAACCTTCAAGAACTTTACCAAATTTGGAACCAAAACAAGGTAGAAGGATACCATTTCCAAAATTTTGAAACCGCACTCCTCAGGATAGGGAAGAACTACTGCAGAAAAAACAAGTGCGACGCGTGCCCAGTAAAAACATACTGTAAATTTTAGCCCCACCCGGATTTTCTTGGTCTAAATTTTCATTTAATTATGTGCACTGCTGAGGATTTAAAAGCTACATACAAGTTTGAGCCGGGTGCAACCCCAAATTCCTCGAGCGAAATTCTGGATATTAGGCAGCTTAAAGATACCCCCTTTATGTTTAAGTCTACTTTAAAGAGAGAACCATGAGGCTCAACACTTGACACCTTCCCCATTAAAACGTTTCTGGCACTTGTAACTGGTTTTTCCTTAGCTATAATTATGTCTTCAGGCCTTATCATTAATTTCACATCCTGCCCTATTGTTAGGCTTGAATCAAAGGCGGTGCTGATTTTAACGTTTCCCACAAGCACCTCTGAGAGACCTTCATAGGGCCGATTTTCCGACACTTTGCCTTGTAGTATGTTTTCGGCTTCAGTAAATGAAGCGACAAATTCAGTTTGGGGCTTGTAAAAAATGTCTTCAGGTTTCCCCACTTGTTCTATTTTACCATTATGAATGATGGCCACCCGATTAGCCATACTTCTGGCCTCATATTGGTCATGGGTCACATAAATAGATGTTAACTCATAATCCTTCTGAATCCTCAAGATTTCACTCCTCACACTTTTTCTGACGTTTAAATCTAGGTTGCTAAGAGGCTCATCAAAAAGCAAAACCTTGGGCTGAACAACCAAAGCCCTTGCTAAGGCCACCCTCTGCTTCTCCCCGCCGCTGAGGGTTTCCGGCTTACGATACCGGAGATGGTACAAATCCAAATTTTCCAAAACTTCCTTAACCCTTTCAATTAGCGTTTCTCTCTTAACCTTTCGAGAAGACAATCCATAAGCAACATTGTCTGCCACATTCATATGTGGGAAAAGGCAGAAGTCTTGAAAAACCATGCACACCTCCCTCTTGTTTGGAGGCAAACTGTCAATACACTCTCCATCTAGATAGATGTGACCCGAATCCTGTCTAATTAACCCACAAACTATGTGTAACAGCGTGGTTTTCCCGCAACCCGTAGGACCCAGTATGACCATTAGCTCTCCTTTCTCCACCTTTAGACTTAAATCCTTCAAAACAGGATTTTCTCTACTTATTCCAGAGAACCTCTCTCTCAGGCTTACAGTTTCCTTAAAGCTTTTACTTATCTTTTCTAGTTCCAAGAATGCCATTTCCCGGCTCATCTCCTACTCATCACTATGCGCACCAAAATCAGAACCGAAAAAGCTACAATTAGCAAAATGATCGCGGCTGAAATGCTTTGGAATAGTCCACCAGACCAAAACTCCCAGTATATTGCAGTTGTAAGAGTGTAACTCTGTCCGGGCACATTGTTGGAAACCATTATTGTCGCTCCAAACTCTCCCATCGCCCGAGCCCACATCATGGCCCAACCGGCAAAGACTCCCCTAGTTGAGAGAGGTAGGGTGACCGTGTAAAAAGTTCGGATAGGCGATGCTCCAAGGTTTGTGGCGGCAAGCTCAAGGTTTCTGGGCACCCCCGAAAAGGCTGTGGAAACAGTTCTTATAAAGAAGGGCGCTGAAACAAAAATTTGCGCAAATATGATGGCCCTCCAAGTAAAAATTATGTCAATGCCACTATTGTGTAAAAAGGTTCCCAGAGGAGTATTGGGTCCCAAAAACAGTATCAGGCTTATTCCAGCGACTGTGGGGGGAAGAACCATGGGCAAATCCACCGCGGTGTCAATAATCTTCTTACCCCAAAAATCATACCTTGATAAAATGTAAGCTAGGGGTATACCGAAACAGACACATATTACACTAGAAACAGATGTGGTGATTAAACTTACCTGAATAGCGCTGATGATGATGTCACTCTGTAGCGACTTGATTATCGGATTTCCAACTACAATCAAAAACTCTTTGAAGGCATCTACGGGCCCCAAACTCAGATAAATGTTGTAAACTCTTTGGAGAAATCCGGGATCCGCATACAAGGGATTAATGGTAGAATATATAAGAGCTCCAAGTGGAGATAAAAAGAAAACTACAAAAAAGGTGAATCCGATGAAAAACAAAAGAACAGTATAAACACTAACTCTGCTCCACCAAACCATTGACCTCACCCTCAAATTTTTCCTATGCTTTAACTGTTTGAATCCTCCTATCTAATAGTTGCAGAGGCTTAATATTTGGCTTGGAACCTTAGCCAAATTACCCTCCGCTATTGGTGGATTAATCACTGGTTGTCCCCCGGCGGTGAGTATAGCTTGTCCCTCAGAGGACAATAAGAATTTCAGAAACTCAATGGCCCAAAAACGGTTTTGAGCAGTATTGGGAATTGTAACAGCATATTTGATAGCTGAACCCCAGTAAGTCTTCGCTTGGGTAGAAATTGACCACTGGGAATACCACTCATCGTATTCCGGCAACACGCTTCCTAGACTAACGTTCTCTGGAAGCTTAATGTAGCGCAGCCCAAACTGGATGGCAAGTGAGAGATAGGTGAAACCCGCATCACACTGTCCCGCCTGCAAGGGACCCATAATATCGTACTCTTTAGCTGCCACCACCATGTTTGGACAACTGGGATTCAGCACATAACTTAATACGCCGCTTGGGGGATAATTAGGATACTCGCCGGGATTACTTGGGTAATAAGTATCTGATATGTTTAGAGTAATTAGCGTCCTGTATCCACAGGGATCTGCGTCGGGGTTAGCTCGAGCCCAATGTCCCTGACCTGTGACTAGAATCGTGTACCAGTTGGTTTCATTAATCATTCTTCCTATGGTAGTGGTGGGATTGTAGGCGATTACGATTTGGTTTCCCGCGAAATCCACCCACCAATCTGCATAGTTAACAATGGGATTCCAGGGTATGGGGTAGAGGTATAGTTCTTTTTTAATTACGTTGAAGTCGGAGACAAATATTATGTCGCACTGAATTCCCTGCTTCAGTAGACTTGCACATTCCAGTGAGCCGTGAGCCGAAATGAAAATGTCAACTCCAGGGTGTTTCGCCTCGAAGTTTTGGGCTGCAGCGGTTAAAACTCTGGATAGACTCCCCGCACAGAGAATGTTAAGGCTTCCAGTTGGTAGGCCGATTAGGCTTAAAACATTCTGTTGTTGTTCTTCCTCCTGGGGAATGTACCACCCATAGTATAATGCAGTGCCTCCTAGCACTATGCAGAAGATTAAAATTAGGGCTACTGCCTTTATGCCCGCGCCTCGAGATAGTTTCAAGTCACTGCTCATTTTTATTGCATCAACCTGTAGCATCCTTCTTCATTGGGAGAAACTTCCTTTTTTGCCACGAACCGATATGTATTATCCTTCATATCGATTGGGCTACCCTACATATAAATATTTTCATCACTTTTAGAATGCTTCGCCACCAGAATTCGAAAAAATAAACATCCCCCTGCTTTTGGACAGAACCGTTAGAATTTTCTCAACAGCCTTATGGAGCCGATGAGTATTAACCAAGAGGATACCTTGTTGAATATCGGTCTTTTGTATTTAGTAAAATTTTTGGAAAAACCCCTTTTTTCAATTTAAAAACTTTTTTAGTTTTTATAAACTGTTTTGGGCAATTTTATAGTTTTTTTCTCTTTTCTAGTTTTTTAGAGGTTTTATTTTTGTCGTGACGTAAATTGTTTATAAAGAATTTTTAAATAATGAGATGCATTAGTGACTCTGGATAGAAAATGTTTCGCAGCTCAAAACTATTCACCATACTCTTTACATTGGTTCTACTATTCTTCATCGTAATTGTTCCCTTACTCTCTGCGCCTAGTGTGGCGACATTAAGTATTTGGGAATACGGCGCGCCTCAAGTTGAAACGTCATCAGGCTTCAACCAAAGCCAAGGGGTGCTTTTCTCAAACAAAATTATGCTAAGCCTGCTACCCTCTGACAATGGGAGCTACTTGCCTTCCGGAATCTTTTCCTTCACACAAAATCACACAAAAAACATTCAATTCGGAGTTCACTACAACAAACTAATTGAATTTAACGACACCAACCAAAATGGCATTTTTGACCTTACCGACACCCAAATCAATACCACTGATCTGGCGGAATTCGATTGGTCGTATCACATCATGTCCAATTCTGGTGAAGTGGTCTTATACCAGATTGGAATAAACTTGAAATTCACGCCACCTATGATTATCATTTTTTGGCAAAATCTTTACCTTACAACAAAAACCGTAGCAATCAGTGAGCATTACCCCGAAATTAATTTCACAGTGCTGGGAGATTTAACGGTTAAAACTCTCATCTTAATTAGTAACTACAAGTGGGCACCAGAGGACGGGTATGGAAATTATAGCAGCAGAATGCTCGCCTTAAATATAGCTCTTAAGAGTGAAGTTATGCCGGGAAATTTGAAACACTTGTTCCAGCTTGCTAATGGAAGCAAAATTGACAGCACTAACATCATGGTTAATACCAGTCCTGTACCCTCCGTCACTGGTAATAAAAATGAGAGCTTAATTTCCCTCGTTACACCTGACAATGTGACTCATGGTCAGATACGCTGGTTTAACTTGGCAGTAAAGGAGGATGAATCTCTTATACCTCTGAATTCCTCATTCATGACGAATGGAACAGCCTTTAACCTTTACTCATCGGTGCCCCATTTTGACAGCAGCATCCTTTTGGACCCTTCCTTCTCGATGCATAATCCTCCCTCTGACAATGCCCCAGAAATCATCCCTCCTCTTCACCTAGTTTTGTACTATTACACATTTTCAATGGAACCGGCCCCTCTCATTATTTTAGGAGTTACTGCTGGTGCTCTAATAGCCGTCATCGTTTATTACCTGAAAAGAAAAGGAATTTAATTTATTACTTGATCCCACCAAAAACTTTCCCAAAATTTACCAGCTATCAACGAACCCTTTATAAAGACCACCTCAAGAAGACCAACGTTTTCAAACGTGGATGAATCGAGGTAAAGCCGGCGAAGTGAACAGAATATCAAAATGTTCCACAAGTGGAACAATCGGAGAAACCCAAGCCACGCTGTGCGGATGAAGCTTGGGATACCCAAAAAGGGCTTCGATACGTTCGGCAACGAACGAATGCTAGTCTCGACGTCTGGCATAGGGTCTTGACTGGAGTACCATTCACTAGGTGACCAAGCCCTGAAGCACAAGGAAGAGGGAGATAAGCCTGAGAGGCGTTGGTCTGTGTACCGTTAAAGCCTTGAAGGTAGAGGTGCAACCTCGCAAGCATCCATAAAAAGCCGCCTTGGCGACAAGCGGGAAATGGTGAACGAAACTTGGAAGCCACCATTTTCAAATAGTGGAGGAGGTCACTATTCCCTCCGATTCTAATTTTAATTCAAAGCTCCTTCAGGGTCTTGTTTGAAGGGGATATTTTCAAATATAGTTTGCAAATGGTACTTTAAGCCTAGCGGGTCGAGAAGCATAAGAACAGCACCTTTTAGGATGGCGGTGGGAAGAAACAAAGCAGGAAAATCACCTTTAGTAAACCATAGATTCACTGCTGGACCATGCTTGTTTTCGTGTTTGTAATGCTTCACAATGGGCTGGTCAAAAATGGCGGTTATTTATTTTTGTGCCCTATTGGTAAAACTTAAAGTAATCTGCAGGAAATGTAGAATAGGAGTAAGTTCGCTTGACGGTGTTTTAATGTGTGCTAGTGTTCCTATATTAAAAAGTCCAGTGGGGTATACTCGTCTAAAGGGAGCATTCTTTTTAATTGTGATACTTGTTTTACTTTTCGCCTGTTTTTCATATCTTTCCTATGGACAATTTCACAACAGTTCTTTTTGCATTTCTCCTCTTTATCATTACTGTGATTCTCCATTCTTGACTGTTAAGTCTCCTTCTTCGTTTGAGTATGTTGATGTGGAGTTTAATATTATCCTTTATGATAATGATACTGCTCATTTCTCTTGCTTTTTCTCCGCAAATAATACGGGAGCCACACCTATAGATGAGTTAAACGTTTCCTTCAGTTTAACCAATATCATAAACCTCCGGGTGGAAAATAAAACTGGGCCGCTTTATGACACGATAATTGATACTTTGTCTACCAAAACTGTTGTTCGTCTGAATGTATCTAATCTTGAGCCCAATTCTTTTTATAATTTTACTGTTGATTTTGATACTTCCCAGGTGGTTTCACTTACCACCAGTTACACTCAGTTTTCTTACATGCTCAAAGCGGATGTTAACATGAAAAATATAGTTTTCCGGGTGAAGCTTCCGCCTGAGAGGTTTTTGTATTCCGGTGTCGACCCCCTCTATCCCATAGATAGTTTAAACTTTACAGATGGTTCCTCTTTACTTTTCCAGTGGAGCTTAAAATTAGATGAGGGGAGCACCGAGCTTTTTGTGATACGATACCAACTCTCAGATGCGGCCCTGATACCACAAATACTTTATTTTCCAGTTTTATACCCCACCTCTTCTAGTCCCTCACTTTTTGTTGCTATTTTTTTGTTGGGTCTTGTTATTGGGATGTTTGTTTTCTATCTTTATCATAGAACAAAACTGGTTGAAACGGTGACTGACACTTCTCTCACCCTGCTTAACGAGGCAGAGATTGAGATTCTCCGAGTTATCGCTTCATCTGAAAATAAGCGTGTCACGCAGAAGGAGATTCAGAAGGCCACCAATTATAGTAAAGCTAAGGTGAGCATCACGCTTTCCATATTGGAGAAGAAGGGCTTCATTAAGAGGGAGCCTCGGGGAAGAAACAATATTATTACTCTTCTCAGAGACGTCCGCCTATAGGTTCTACACCTCGACATTTCTCTATTTCTACAATTCGCATTTTATAACTTCTGTTAAATGTTGCCTGGTAGGCGGGTTTAGGAAAGTCTTATTTGAAAAACTGTTATATATGTAAAGTAAAGCTGCTTGGAAGAAGCGGCATGAAGTCCAATGGACATACTTCGGAGCCCTTGAGCGGGAAAGGCCTCGATGATTTAGTTCTAAAAACAATTATTGGCAAATTAAAAATGATTCTCGGTGAAGAGGCAGCAAAGACCATTTATGTATACGTGACTGAAAGCTATCCAAAAAGTGAAGAGGGCCCTGAAAGAGTTAAGGTTCTAATTGGAGCACTAAGAAGCATTCTTGGTTTCGCGTCCTCCCCTATTGAGAGACTGGTTCTGAAGAACTTGCACTTAGTGCTTGGGTTAAAATATGAAGAGAAGGAAGGCTACGACTTTCTAGACTATATAACTGAGTTGAGAGGTAATAGTTCCATGGGAAAAGATGGGCAAAAATAGTAGCATCGGAGTTGTAGGTAGCATGGATGAAAATACTATGTTGGTAAGGGATGAGACTCCGCCTAGTTTAGGGCTGAATATTTCCAGAACCTTCTCTAATTTGAAGCGTGCTCCCAAAGAAGTTATAGAAAGAATGAAAAAAGTTGGAGGAAGTAGTGTTGAAGGAAACCGCCAAATTATCGGAGGCTAATGGGCAACTTCAGCTTGGAATCAGTGAGGTTGGGGGGATGGAGAATTTTCTTCGGCGGAACGAAGATAGATTCCGTGAATTGGTTGATTCCTTACCTCAAATTGTTTGGGAAACGGATGACAAGGGCAATATTACCTTTGCTAACCGCTACGCATTTAAAGCATTTGGCTACACGCAGGAAGACTATGATAAAGGTTTAAATGTCTTTCAAATGTTAATTCCCGAAGATTTGGATAGAGCCGTAAAAAATTTCCAAAGAGTACTTGTGGGAGAGAAACTGGGAAGTATCGAGTACACGGCTCGTAGAAAGGATGGCAGCACATTCCCAGTCGCCATACTTGCGAATCGCCTTACTAGGGAAAATAAGTGTGTGGGTTTAATAGGAGTAGTTATAGACATAACTGAGCGTAAACGTATGGAGGAGGCTTTAAAAAAGGCTGAGCGGGAAAAAGCACTAATCTTAGATAGTATAGCTGAGGATGTTATTTATCAAGATAAGGATCATAGGATTGTATGGACAAATAGGACTGCTGGCACATCCGCTTCTTTAACAGCAGAACAACTAGTGGGACGCTATTGTTATGAAGTTTGGCAGAAGCGCAGCAAACCCTGTGTAGGCTGCCCAGTGACAAAATCTTTAGAAACTGGTCAACCGCAGGAAGGAGAGATGGTTGCCCCGGATGGGCGAATTTGGCTTATTCGCGGTTATCCTGTTAGAGACGAAAAAGGAAACATTATAGGTGTTGTTGAGGTCACCTTAGAAGTCACTAAACGCAAGCGTGCAGAGGAGGCTTTGCGGGAGAGCGAAGAAAAATATCGTAGCCTGGTTGACACTTCACCCGACCCAATCACACTCACTGACCTAGATGGCAAAATACTTATGGTTAACAGGGAGGGCTTAAAGGTATTAGGGTGCGAAAAGGAAGAGGAGTTGATTGGGAAAAATGGTTTTGAATTTATAGCGCCTGAATACCGTCAACACGCACTGGAGATTATGCGATGTCTTCTTGAAACAGGTAGCGCACGCAACGTTGAATACAAAATAGTTAAGATGGATGGCACAGTCGTTTCAATTGAGACCAATATGTCGGTAATAGCGGATGCGTATGGGAAGCCTAAAGCTATACTTGCAGTGTCAAGGGATATTACTGAGCGTAAACTTGCGGAGGAAGCGTTGCGGGAATCAGAGGCTAAATATTCTGCTGTGGTTGAGAACTCAAAGGATGGTATCATAATAATCCAAGACGGCAAACTTAAATTTGTTAACACTGCTTCAGTAGAGCTTGCGGGATACACGCCTGAAGAACTCAAAGGCGCTAATTTCTTGAATTTCGTCGCTCCCGATTACCGGGAACTTGTTCTTGAAAGATACAATGACCGACTGGAGGGCAAAAAAGTACCACCAATATATGAGATTGAAATCATAAAAAAAGACGGCGCACCCTTACCCGTAGAAATAAACGCGGCGCGCATCAATTTTCAGGGGAAAACCGCAGATTTGGTCTTTTTAAGAGACATAACCGAGCGTAAAAGGTTGGAGAAGAAGTTGAAGGAATATGCGGAGCGTCTTGAGGCAATGGTGGAAGAAAGGACTAAGGAGTTGAAGGAGAGCGAGGAGAAGCTTAGAACCATTCTATCTTCCTCCCCAGATGCAATCACCGTCACTGACCTTAATGGAAATGTGATTGAATGCAACCAAGCAACCTTGGACGTTCACGGTTTCTCATCTAGGGAGGAAGTGATTGGTCAAAGTGCTTTCAAGTATATTGCTGAAAAAGATAGGGAAAAAGCCAATCGTAATCTGATGAAAACTTTGATGCTAGGTTCTGTGAGTAATGTTGAGTATACTCTTTTGACTAGAGATGGACGAGAATTTCCGGCTGAGTTGTCTGCGAGTGTTTTGCGGGATGCTTCAGGCAAACCCATAGGTTTTGTGGCGATAACGAAAGATATAACTGAACGCAAAATGATGGAGGAAGCCCTTCTCAAGTCGGAGAGACTGGCCACCATAGGTGAGGTGGCGATGATGGTGGGCCACGATCTCCGCAACCCTTTGACCGGCATTGCTGGCGCTGTTTATTACTTGAAAAAGAAGCTGGCTTCAAGCATGGATGAGAAAACAGCTGAAATGTTTGAACTAATCGAGAAAAACGTACAGTATTCTAATAAAATAGTCGAGGATCTTCTGGAGTATTCAGGAGAGGTTCAACTGGAACTAGCTGAGGCCAGTGTTAAAAGCGTTGTGGATGTGGCTTTAAGTTTGGTGGATGTGCCAGACAATATTCGAGTGTCAAAAGTGGTTATTGATGATCCAGTAGTTATGGTTGATGTGGAGAAACTGAAGAGAGTGTTTGTGAACATTGTTAAAAACAGTGTTGATGCTATGCCGGAGGGTGGCGAGCTCACAATAGAAACTAGATTGGCTGGCGGTAACTTAAAAATAATTTTTGCGGACACCGGAAGAGGAGTGCCCCCTGAGCTTTTGGATAAAATTTGGGCCCCGCTCTTCACTACAAAGGCGAGGGGGCTTGGAATGGGCTTACCAATCTGTAAACGACTGGTGGAGGCTCACGGGGGCTCCATTCTTTTAGAAAGTTTGCTTGGGAAGGGCACCACTATTACGATAACGCTTCCGATTAAACGAAAAATTAAGGACGGTGAAAATTATGAGTGAACCCGCTAGGATTCTTATTGTGGACGATGATGAAAGCATAAGAAAAGTTTTAACTGCTATACTTCAAGAGGAAGGCTACACCGTTGATACTGCTAGAAATGGTAAGGAGGCGATAGAAAAAACGGAAAACAATTTCTACAACTTGGCACTGGTAGACATTCGCCTTCCAGACATAGAGGGAACAAAATTGCTAAGCATGATGAAAGAAACAGTTCCAAAAATGGCTAAAATAATAATTACCGGCTACCCCACTATGCAGAATGCCATAGAAGCCGTAAATAGGAACGCCGATAGATACCTACTTAAACCCCTAAACATGGAAGAACTCCTAAAAGCAGTTAGAGAACTTTTGAAAAAACAACAAGAAGAGAGAAAATACGGTGAAGAGAAAGTTTTGGAGTTCATACAGTCCAGAATCAGAGAACTAGGCAAATCCTCCAAATAAAACTACAATTCTAAAGCAGACACTAGCCTTCTAGATTAAGATAGCCAATCAGCTTAAGAATTTAGGCGTAGTGCATGTTTACCTTAAAAAATAATGTTAAAAATCGTATGGTCCAAAACTTTTAAGGTAAGGAATATTTACTCGCCGGGCGTTCATACAAAATGTTTGTGTGTGCCATTTTATTTATTTGGATGTTTTTTTGAGCAAATGAATGATTCATTTTCTCCTCCCGGCCTTTTTCTCTGTTTTTTCTATGAAGTAGAGCAGTAGGTCCGCGAAATATGTTGGTCGTTCCATTACGGGTAGGTGGCCACAAAGTGGGAGGACTGCTAGCTGGGAGTTGGGGATTTGTTTGTGCATATGTTCCGCATATTCTACTGGAACTATTTGGTCGTCGCGCCCGTGGATAATTAGGGTGGGCGCCTTAATTTCCCTCAGACTTTTCCTGAAGTCTATGGGCTCAATCTGCATGCCCTTATTTATTAATCCTGAAACTTCAGAGGGTGGCACCCGCTTACTCTCCCGAAAGATATCGATTGTTTCTTTGTGTCGTCTGGCAAAGGCGGGATGAAAAACGTCTTTGACTTGGGCTTCTACGAAGGCTTCCAACCCCTTGCCCAGGAGGGTTTCCGCCCATTTTCCCGAAACTTTTACGGTTTGCTCTGGAATGTAGGGTGATGCGCCTACCAATATTAGTCCTCTGACTCTTTGGGGATAAGTCAAAACAACTTTTTGAGCCACGTATCCTCCCATGCTGGCACCGCAAAAGTATGCGCGATCTATGCCCAAATAGTTTAGCAAAGATATCAAGTCCCTGGCAAAAAGGGACTGGGTATAGGGTTCATTAGGTTTATCCGATTGTCCATGGCCCCTGAGGTCAACGGCTATGCATCTAATCTCTTTGGCCAGTTCAGGTATAACGAGTTTCCACTCTCTGGAGTCTCCGCCCCACCCGTGAATAAAAATCACTGGCGCCCCTTTACCCACATCTTCATAGTACAT
Source organism: Candidatus Jordarchaeia archaeon (assembly GCA_029856435.1). Taxonomy (GTDB): domain Archaea; phylum Asgardarchaeota; class Jordiarchaeia; order Jordiarchaeales; family Jordiarchaeaceae; genus Jordiarchaeum. The sequence goes on along the minus strand of JAHQXB010000043.1, from coordinate 19,643 downwards.
TTGAAAACCATCTAGGTTTGCCCTCAAAACTATTTCCTCCTCTCTAAGCTTGGGATTTTGTGCTGAGGATGTATAATTTTGTTTTTGTGAAATTCTATTCTAAACTTTTCCCCTTTTCTGGTTTAGTTAAAAAATGTTTATTTATCGTTTTTCTCTATTATTTTTGTTTAGTGTTCATTTTTGGTTGGTGGTTATTTTGGAGAAGAAAATTAGTTGTGTTGAGCCTGTTGATAGGGAGCTTTTTACGGGTAGAACCAGAGAGGTTAGCTTGTTTCAGGACTTTATTTCTCGGGCGAAGACTGGTTCTGAGGATAGGAGGATTTTCGTTATAACTGGGATTCCCGGTATTGGAAAGTCTTCCCTGCTAAAAAGGTTTACGCAGATAGCGGAAAAGGAAGGCATCGAAGTGGTGGTTAGAAGGGTTTCTGCGTCCAATGTGAGAGTGTTTTTTGATGATGTTAAGAAGACTGTTGATGGTTATGCTCCTGAGGCTAGGAAAAAGTTTATGGGAGAAAAAAAATATGTTGCGGCTCCCCCCGTGTCCAAGGAGCTTGGGGAAGGTGAGCTGGAATACTTTTTGAAGCAGTTTTTTGAGGATATGGATAAGGTTCAGGAAAAGCTTCGCAGGACTTTGATGTTTTTCTGCGACGATTTTGAGCGTTTCGCCTGGTTGGGTTACGAGACCGCTTATCTTCTATTGAGAGAGGTGGCAGCTAAACTGGGCGAAATGAAATTTAACTTGTTTTTTGTGCTCTGCGTGGACAGAAGGTTTCTTGAGGCTTTGATAGGTGATAGGCCTGAACTCTTTTATGTTGTGGAGTTGGATGTTTTCTCCACCCAAGATATTCGACTGTTAATACAGAAATATCAGGCTTTAACTGGAATCAAAATTGATGATGCTCTTAAGGAGGAATTAACCAAAGCTTCGGGGGGTATTCCTTTCAAACTAGCCTTGTTTATGTGTGGCTTGCTGCGGGAAACCGTTAAGAGTGGTTCTCAGCCAAGCGTAGAACTTTTTCGAATGGTAAATGGAAAGATCCAAGATAATGCTCTCAATGCTATAACTGATCTCACTGTGGAAAAGGAGACGGTAATAGAGAGGATTGTTTCGCAAAAATTTAACATGGTTCCCATAGAGGAGATAAGTCAGGAGGGTGATAAGAAAACCAGTCGGGAGGTTCTAAACCTCTTGGTTGGAGAGGGCATAGTGGAGGTTGATGAGTCCACGGTGTGGCTCAAGTCTGAAGCCATCTATGAAATGTTGAGGCTTCTTGTAAACGTGGATCAGATTTATGGCCGAGCAAGAACGTTGTTGAAGGTTATTGGAAGGATGATAGAGACTAGGGAGAGGTTGGATCGTATTTATTTTGAATGGTTGAGGGATTCAGCGAACATGTTGATTTCTCAGGATAAACCGGCCCTTGCCTTAGAGATTGCTGCAAACGCCGAGGTTTATGCATACTCTGCTATGGAGAAGAAGCTTTATAGTGAATCTTTTCAGCTTTTCCGGATAACTGTAAGTATTTATGAAAGGTTGGGGGATAGGGAGCGGGCGGGAATGATTCTGGAGAAGGCCGCTGAACTTTTTGAGGGTAAGGGTAAACGCTTCTATTCACGATTCCTTCTTTCCCACGCTTCGGAACTCTTTGCCGCATTGGGTGTGGAGTGGAAGGCCCGCTCCGTAGCTAGGAGTGCTGCTTTAATTTACGAGGAAATTGGAGACGAATATGATGGTATGGGCTTCAAAATGATGGCTCGAGTTTTTTATCACAAAGCCTTTGAACATTACATGCGGGCGGGTGACAAAGATAGAATAAAGAGGTTATATGAAAAGGCTACAAACGCCTTTACTAATCAGCCGATTTTTCTAAAGGAGTTTGAGGCTTTAAACAAAAAAGTTACAATTAAGGAGGAATGAACTTTATGGAAAAAATTCAGCAGAAGGTTGCAGCCAAAAGGGAATCATTGGAAGAAACAAAAAATAGTGTCAAGGAATTGGAAACGAGGTTAGACCAGACGTTTTCCAGCTTAACTGAGCAAATTGGTTCCTCATCTGAAAAATTGAAAACTGCTTCAAAACAGCTGCAGTCGAATGAGGATGCGTTAAGGAAGAAGTTTTTGGCCTCACTTAAGGATGCTGAAAGCAATGTCATTAAATGGATGCAAGAGATGGAGGCAAGCCTGAGGGAAGAAATTAACACTCAGGTTGATGCTCTCAGCCAGGGAATTGACCGCATAACTGAGGGGCTACTTGCAAACCTGAAACAAGTAGATAGTAGAATCACGGAAAAAATTGAGGCTTCAAAGGGCAGTTTCAGCCAAAGTATCACAAGCACACAATCAAACCTGGACACCCAAGTAGAATCAATGATTTCACAGATTGGTGAACTAGCGGCGGAGTTTCGCTCCAAAACTCAGGAAAACCGAAAGAAACAGGAGGAACTATTATCAAAAGTCTCTGAAGAGTTAAGCAGTCAACTCCTTTCAAGCATACAAAAATTCGAAGAGGAGGAAGGCAGCGAAATAAAAGGAAACTATGCACGCTTTACGACTCAAATTGGGGATTTTGGAACACAGGCATCTGAAATTTTAGATAAGCATCAAGATAATCTCTTATCCATATTTGCGGACGCCAAAAGGAAAGCTGAATCCATGGTTCTCCAGATGAAAAATAGGCTGGAAACGCTGGATACAGAAACCATAAGCTCTCTGGACAAGATTTGTGACGAGTATAAGGGTAAGGTGGCTGAGTCTCACGAAAGGCTTAAGGGTGATGCGGACGAAAAATTTGAGGAGGCTACATCCCTTCTGGAGAAGGTGAAAGAAGAGTTTAAAACAGAACTAAAAGGCATTGCGGAAGCTAAAATCAAGGAAATTGAAGAGATTAGCAGCAGAGCCAAGGATAAACTTTCGGAAGTAGTCAGTTCAAAGGAGGAAGAGTTCTCCAAGAGTGTGGGAAACCTGATTTCCAGCTTCTCTTCCCAACTTGTGAGTCAGCTGGAACGACTGGAGGGAAGTGTGCTATCTTTACAGGAACAGATAAGAGAGGATCTCTCGAGTGCTTTGGAGCAGATATCCAAATTGGTAGACTCAATAAATACTAATATTAATGAAATGTTTGTTTCGCAACTGAAGGAGATTCAATCCGTTCTTCAAAGCTATGAGGAGCAATTCACACAAATGGCAACTGTGTCCGTTAAATCCTTCTATGATAACGCCTCACTAATAAAGTCCAATTTCGACTCTGGACTGGCAGAAACAAAGCAGGATTTTGATGGGGCTCTAAAAAAATTCCTAGAAAAACTGTCTGAATCTTTGGAGGGATATGTTGAAAAGAACAAGTCCATTAAAGATAGTGTCACAAGGAATGTTAGGAGCGTCCTCGACGCCAACCAAGCCTTAATCCTATCTCAGAATGCTGATTTCAGGAGTAAGACCTCAGGACTTATTAAAAGCACCAGTGAATTGATGGGTGAAATTGGAGAAAGTGCATCAACAAGCATGACCACAGAAATAGAGCAATCCCTAGAAAGAGTGATTAGAGACGTTGGAGAATCAAAAGGGAATTTTAGTCAAATTCTTGAAGGAACCAAAACGAAAACGATAGAAGTGCAGGAAGCCTTCATCAAGAAATTGCGGGAGCTGGACCAGAATTTGGGAAAAAGTATTGAAAATCTGGTAAATGAGTTCCAGCAAAAAATGGGTGAAGGAATAAATGAGAGTTCTTCAGCAACTATGGAGTCTGTTGAGAGATTGGAGTCCACCCTAAAGAACATCGTCACAAATAGTATAAGTAGTCTCAAGAAGGAGTTGGAGGAGAGCAAATCGAGCATTTTGGAAACCGCAGATGCGGAAAAATACTCCCTAAGCGAATATATAAAAAGTGTGGCTGAGGACGCTGAACCCAGCTTGACTTCCGTTAAAGTAAAGGTGAAGGAAAACCTTGAAGGTTCCTACGCAAGTATTTCTAAAAAACTGTCGGAGCAAGGCAAAAAAACAAGCAGTGAATTATCAGAACAGGGAAACCAGCTGCTCAAAGAATTGAAGGAAGAGATGAGCAATATACAGGAGAACATTAAAACGCTTATTACCAGCCTCTCCTCTGTTGAGGGTGAAGTGAAAAAGAGTGGAGGAAGCATATCAAAGGGACTCGCAAACTTTTTGAAGTCTGTGAGCGAAGCTCAAAAACAATTAGAGGCCGTTGAAAAAGAAATCTCAAAAGTAGGGGAAGCCTAAAATGTCCGTTTGGGAAGACACTCTGAAGGATATTGGAATAACCGGCGTACAGGCAAAAGTTTACGCAACATGTGTGGGACTTGGCGCAAAAACAGCCTCAGAATTAGCAGTCTACACGAATCTAACCATTCCGGAAGTTACACGGGAGCTGGAAAAACTGGAGTCTATGGGAGTTATTAAAAAAATTCCGGGAAAAATTGACTTCTACATTGCTTTAACCCCCCGCCTAGCCCTTACTGGTATGGTTGCCGAAACACTTCAGTCAAAGCTGGAAAACTTGAAGAAAAACATGGTGGAACGTGCCAAAAGCGCCATTGAACAACTTAGTAGGAGCGTGCTTTCTCTCAAAACTCGTCTGGATGAGCGCTTAGCCACTTATTTGAAGGAAGTTAAAGACAGTAGTTCTCAACTGCTAGGCCAGCTTCTGGCTTCAACTAAAGAATCCTTGGACAATTTTCAAACCGAAGCAAATCAACAATCACAAAGCGTTGGAGAGCTCCTAACACAGATGCTTGAACACCACGAGAAGGATTCCCGCGAAATAATAAAAACCCTCGTCGGCAGAGCCAAAGAAGCAGTGGACACCTTTCGAAGCGACATAGAAAGGGTAAAGGAAACTTCCGAGAAAGTTTTGAAGGACTTCATAGAACATACAAGAAACTCCATAAATGAGTTTCAAGAAAAGCTGGAAACCGCTGTAAACGATACTTTAAAAGCCATAGAAACAAGAACAAGCGATGTATCCGCAAGAACAAACTCTGAACTCATAACCCTATTCTCAGACATAGATTATACCTTAGACCAATCTCTAAAAGGTGTTAGAGACATCAAACTCCAATCACTAAACACTATAAATGAAAACACCCTAAAAATTGCTAAGACCGTGATGTCTGGAGTTTCGGAATTTGTGGAGGAATTGAAGCCCCTAACTGAAACACAATTATCAAGAGTGAGGGACGTTAACTCGGCACTTTTAGGGGATATCGGAAAAAACCTCGATCTGAACCAGAAAAAATTAGTCGGCTTCCTAGGAGAAGCTGAGGAAAAGGTTAAGGTTCAAACCGCAAAGCTTAGAGGTCTAATACTTGAAGAATCAAAGAGAGTAAACTCCAAGATTAAAGAATTCATAAACAATTTCCAAACGGAAGCATCACGCATAATGGAGAAATATAAGGATGAAACCACAGAACCCCTAAGCACACTAGATAGATCATTTGAGGCACTAGGACAAAGGATGCAAGATATCACAACTACACTAAAAAAATATGAGGGTGGACAGGGAGTCCTCTTTGAGCGAACAGTATTCCAGATTTCGAAACAGTGGGAGCAAATGGCTGACTCTTTGGGTGGCAGCTTACTCACTCTGGGAGAGAAAATCCAAACACAAATAAATATGATCGGAGAAGCTTCCCGAAACTTAAAAGAGTCTCTGATGAGGGCTGTGGAAGAACAGGGAACAATAATTGAGAAGTCCACCACACATCTCTTTGAGGGCTACTCCGCAATGGTTATGAGTGAAGTGGAGAGCTGCATAAAAGAACAGGCTGCGGTTCTAAACAAACTTCAGGACAAATTTAAGGAAGCAGTGCAAATCTCTCTGGACAATTTCCACGAGGTTTTAGATGCTCGGGAAAACAGTTTGATTGGCTTCGATAACTGGTCAAAACAGGCTTTTGACTCTGTAACTAGCCAGACTAATGACTCTGTGAAAAACTTGGTCAAAGATGCAATACAAGAATTCCACAACACCCTAAATGAACTGCGGGAAAACTTGGTTCAAGAATTTCGTAAACACAGTGACCAGGTGTTACAGAGATTTGTTGGGCTGGCAAAAAGCGTTGGTGACAGAATAACGGTCCTTAGGGACAGTTACTTGGTGGAAATCGATGAAGCCCTAAAACAGACAATTGAGGGATTGGAGAACAAGGTTAACTACATAATGGGGTCCTTTAACAAAACCCGTACAATTGTGGAAGAAAAAATAAATGCGCAGAGCCAGCAGGTTGCATCAACCCTTAGAACCAATCAAGAAGAGCTGATGAAAAATCTTGAACAGTTGAAGGAGAAATTGGAGAAAAAGACTAAGGAGTGGGAAGAGACTCTATTCACAAAAAAGACCATTGACTCGGACAAAGTAAAAAAGGGATTGGAAAAAATCTGGGAAATTTTGGGGGAGCAGGAAAAACTGTTAAAATCGTCCCTAAGCGAAGGGCTCCAAAAAGTGGAGGTCGAGCTGGAAACAAAAGGCGCAGAAATAGACGGGAGAACCAAATCCCTAAAGCAAAACTTAAAAGAAAGAAAAGACAGCGCCTCTAAAGACTTAAGAACAGTTGTAGAAAATATTCTAAAAAGGATAAGTGAAGCGGACAAGAGTCTGGTGGGAAAAATTGGTGAGTACTTGGAGAATAGGACACAGTTAACCAAGAAACACCTAGAAGACTTTATGTCCAACTTCGCTTCCGAGTCAGAGTCTCTTAGAAAAAATCTTTCAGTTAACTTTACAGATAGTGTTGCGGTTCAAAAGAGTAAAATGACCAGTTTTGAAGAAACCTTCACCACCGCGATTAACAAAATGGTTGACATCCTCCAGTACATTGAGGACAAGTCGGGCGATAAGAAAAAGTTCTCACTGGGAAAGGAAGAAACAGAGGAGCTTATGAATAGAATCGCTGCAAGTAAAAAGGAAATTATGGTTCTAAAAGGTGAACTACGCAGCTCCGTTAATGATGTTAACCAGAATATTAATATGGTTTCCACAAACATCCTCGATGAGCTTGACAGGAGTTTGACATACATTAGAGAGTCGCTCGGAAAGAGCACTGAAAAAACAATTCGCCTATTCGTTGACCAGGACGCCAAAACTAAAGGGGAAATTGACCAAGCGGTGAAGGTAACCTACGAAGATGTTGTGAACTCCGAAATAATTAACCTCAAGAACATAAACGAGAGCAGTTTGAGCGAATCATTCCTGGAGGTTGACAAGCAATTAGACAGCTATCTTCAAGAAATAATGGAGATTATAAAAGACGCCTCAAGCCAGATGAGAAGCCATGAAGACAGCTGCTTAACAGCGTTTGAATCAGCTAAAACTAGAATCAGTAAACAGTTGGAGGAAACCTCTGAAGTTTTACAGAAAGCAATAATTGAAAATTATGAAACCACCACTGCCCTTTCTTCGGATGTTCAGGAGCAATTGGGCAACCTTTTTGGCCAAGTCCAGGACGTGCTAGAAACCAGTTACAAGTTGGTCTCAGACAGCGCCAGTGCTGTCACCGAAACAAATCTAAACTCTCTCCAAGAACTTAGCTCCATTTTGACCCAAGCCACAAACTTGGAGGAGATGCGGGGAAAACTGAACACTCTGAATTCTAATCATCACTCAAAGTTAACCGAGGCTACAGATTCCTTCTCCAAGCAATTGGAAGAACTCGCAGCATCCATGTTTACAGAAAGCAGTGAAATGGTTAAACGCACAGAAAAATACGCTGATGAAGAGGTGTCGGGCAAAGCTGAGCAAATAAAAACCCTACTGGGCGCCTTCGAATCAAAGATTGGAAAAATCGTTGAAACCTATCAGGCACTACACGAATCTGTGAAGAATGAAATTAACAAAATATTGGAAGAGCAGAACAGCTTCAAGGAACAAACTGGAATGGCTCTGAACAAGTTTTTAGAGGAAACAATCAATAACTTAAGTGAACAGGGCAAAAACGTTTTATCTCTTCAGAACCAGCTGGAGCGAAGCATTGGAGATGCAATGAAAAAGGGGAGGGAAAACATTCTGAAACAATGCTCCAACATGTCCCAGAGAGTGAGTCAGCAGGGAGAGGAGATGCTTAGTGAGGCCACACAGCAGCTAAGTCAAGTATCGCAGACCCTCAGCGAGGTGTTGACATCAGTAAGAGCCCAGTCCACTGCACTGATAGAAAACACTGTGGGCCAGTTTAAAGGCACAGTGGAGAGCCTTTCTGAGACTTTAAAGAGTTCACTTGAGGAAACCACTGAAAGCCTCCAGAAAACTTTGGAAAACGCAAATATAGAGGCCCAAAAAATTTTCACACGAACCAGGCAAACTGTTAGTGGCCTTCTAGCTTCAAAAGAAGAAATACAAAAAGTTTCCTCAGAGTCCATAGCGGATTTGGAAACATTCGCGGATAAAATTGCCAGCGAGGTCCCCGTCCTTGGAAGCCAGATCATTCAGGAGATATCTGATGAGAGGCTGGCGCTTGAAAGAAACTTGGAAACCCAGATAAAGGAGTTCATTGGTACAACTGAGCAAAGACTGGGAGAATTCCACTCCAATTTAAAGGAGGCTCTAAATGGCTACGTTGAGAAGGCAGTAAAACTGTTGAGCCTAAAGGAGAAGGAGGTATCCTCTAGAATAGAACAAGAATTCCAAGTGCTCAGAAAACAACTCACTGACCATAAGGAAAAACTGGAAGAAAACCTGGCCAAGACCAGAGACGAGATTAGGGAGAAACAGGACAATGTGCTAAAAGGAGCCAAAGAGGTAATATCCGCTATTGGACAAGAATTGCCAGGCTACTTGGAAAAAATGAAATACGATTTGTTATCTACACTGGACAAACATAGTAGGGAGAGTAGAGACGCCACAGAAACCGAACTGAAGAGCGTTGCTGGAATAACTGATAAGCCTTTCGCAAGCCTTCAAACAAAACTCTTGGATTTTGAAAGAGAACTGGGTCTCTTATTTGAAAAAAGACACTCTGACCTCAAATCCAAAACCTATGAAACCATTGAAAGCATAAAGGATAGTTACACCTCACTTGGAGAGGCCCTAAACTCAGGTTACTCAACCATGGAACAGTCCCTGAAACAACAGCTTCAAGAAGCAACCTCAAACTACCTAAAAGAAATAAGCAAAACCATAACCCTAACCAAGATAAACATCGAAGAAAACGAGAGAGACTCAACTCTAGCCCTAAATAGCTTCGCAGAAGAAATTCCAGAAAAAATAGATGAAGCCATAACCAACACCCAGGATACCCTGAAATTAATTACCAAAATAATGAAACTAGCCGAGGAAATTGAGCCCAAACCATTCGAAGACACTGAGAGGGTGGTGGGAAGAGAGCAAATACTCAACCTGCTCAAAACCTTCATAAGAAACACAAAGAGCACCATAACAATCCTAACACCCACTCTTGAGGACGTACCCTTAAGTGAGCTCTCACAGATGCCCAGACAGAGAGTCATGTTGGTCTCAGACGTTGAGGGGAAGGCTCCCCCAATATCCACGCCAAACATACAAATCAAACATTACTCCGGAAATGTGTACGCCTTCAACAGGGACAGCGAAGAAATGATCCTAGCAGTCGCAGCACCAGAGCCTCTGGGAATATACACCACAAATATGGAACTAATAAAACTGTTAAACCTGATACTTCAAGATGTGTCGGCGAGAGCCAAAAAAATATAATGCAGAAACAAGCACACTTCCTCAATTCGGGTTCCCTAAACCTACTTTTTTTAAGAATTTTCCCCTTCATTTTTTGGAAAATATAAGTTTCATTCCTGTTTTCTCTTATTTTTTATGGAGAGTGGGTCTGGGGTTTACCATAAAGAATTAAAGCTTGTTCGTTTACAGTTTCATCCTTAAAAAAATATTCTTGGATCCGTATAAAAAAGAGTGAAAGATGGAGTGCAAATGGTGAGCGGTAACCTGCTAAGCAGAATGTTCAGGAAAAAGGTGGCTGAAAAAGTAGAGACAGGCCAAGTTTCTATGTTTAAGCCTAACGCCATTATGTTTTTTGCCAATGTTTCTGTAGCCACTAGCTTCATAATTATTCCTCTTTTTGCTAAAGATCTGGGTGCCACGGACACCCAAATAGGTCTCATTGGCACTCTTTTTGGGCTAACCCAGCTCATTTCCAACTACATTTTTGGTAGAGCAGCTGATGTTACTGGAAGAAAGACATTGTTAGTGGCTGGCCTGTTATCCTCCGCATTGATGTTCTCCCTGCAGCCTTTAGCTCCCAACACTACAGTATTTACAATGACTTGGGCGGCGGCGGGTTTCTGTGTGGGAATCTATCCCCAAGCCTTAATCGCCTATGGTTACGAGATAAGGAGGAAAATGGGCAGTTTCGTCTCTTATGGTTCCCTAGGTTGGGGTGTGGGCAACTTCGTGGCGGGCATTGTTGCAGTTTACTGGGAAGTGTTTGTATTGGCTGGAGTTTTCTTCTTTTTGGGTTTTCTCGTGGCTCTCAAAATGTCAATACCCGATGTTAGGCTTAAGGTGCCTATGTTTCCCAAAAATGTAATCAAAAGAAACATCTCCATCTACATAGCCTTCTTTTTTAGGCACACGGGCGCTTACGCTACATGGATAATTTTCCCGCTTTTCTTAAATCAGCTGGGAGCAAACGAGCTCTGGATAGGAATACTATACGCAATAAATTCATTTGGCCAATTCTTCATAATGAGACCCCTGGACCGGTTCAAAAGCACATCTCTAGTTGTGGGGGGACTTTCTTTTTCTGCATTAACTTTCGCCTTATACTTTATTGCACAAAACTTTTGGCAGACAATCCCCATGCAGCTAGTTCTAGCCCTCTCATGGTCACTACTATACATTGGCTCCCTAAAATTTGTAGCCGAAAGCGGTATAGAGAGGGGAACATCAGTGGGCCTACTCAATTTCACCATAAGCCTATCAACTGTTGTGGGACCCATAATAGGAGGAGTCATCAGCCAAATATGGGGATACAGATACACTATGCTCTTCGCTCTAGTCATGGCCCTTGCTGGCTTTATGTTTTTCATACTCTACCTACGACACAACAAAAACAACAATTAAATAAAAAAGGGTGGGGAAAGGTTGCTAGACTCGCTTCCTTAAAAGTTTTTTGATATAACTTTTTCAAATCTTCTGGGAAATGTTTTTTCCGAATTCCTCAGCTTTGGCGAGTTCCCCCTCAACAAGTGGTCCCTTCAAAAGTCCCTTGACTTGCGCTGCTAAGCCTGGAGCTACAAGTTTTAGGCCGGGGAGCTTTTCCCGTATTTGTTTCTCCATTTTTTGAACAGTTTTAATGTCATCTCTGGCATGTGTGTCAAAAACGGCAGCTGACTTCTCCTTCAAGTTAATTTTCTCTAGTTTTTTTAAGAAATTCTTGATCTCTCCAACAGGTCCTCCCCCATGATTTGGGGAACCGATAATTAAGGCATCGTAATTTAGCACTTCTTCGGGTTTGGTATCTTTAACATTCTTGACCACTACCTCAGCCTTTTTCGTTTCATTAATACCTTTAGCTATTGCTTCAGCCACCTGTTTGGTGTTCCCATACTTACTCCAATAAACAATTAAAACTTTTGGCAAAAGGGCACTCCTCCACCTTTAATAATTATAGAATTAATATTAGAGTGTAGTTAAATGTCTTTCTGAGCCATTGACATTATCCTAGACTCTTGAGGTGGAGGCCTTTCTTGCCACAATTCTTGTAATTGAATGTAGGCTTTTGATTTTCTAAAAAGGAGCAATTTTGTGGCTTTTGTGATTTTGAGTCCCTAAGGCGGCGAATCAGGCTGGATTGTTTCATTCCGATGCTCTTTTATGAAGCTTTTAGGAGTGTTAGTTACTACGAATCGATGTTAAAATTTTAGGATTGCGCTTAGAATATGCATAAATAATTTTTCCACCTAAAAGACTAAAATCAAGAATTTGGAAAAAGGCTTTTCTCAAAAAATTTGTTGTACTGGCGTTGAAATGAATGGAGAGAGAGGAATGCCTGATAAGTATGATGTGATAGTCATTGGCGGTGGTCTTGGTGGTCTTTCCTCCGCCGCCCTGTTGGCTAAGAATGGGCTGAGTGTTCTTCTACTTGAAAAGAGGGAACTGCCCGGAGGCTGCGCTACTGGTTTTATTAGGGGCCGCTTCGAATTTGACTCTTCACTCCATATGCTTTCTGGCACGGATCTGGAGAGGAAAACTGGAAATCTTATCCCTTACCTTGAGGAACTGGGCATTACCAGGAAGGTGGAATTCACAAAACTGAAGAACGTTTACCAATGTGTGTTTCCAGACTTTGAAATCACCCTACCCACCGGTAAGGAAAATATTGAAAACTTGTTGAAGGAAAATTTTCCCAAGGACGGCGAAGACATAACCAAATTTCTAAACCGGATGTTTGCAACCTTTGAAACCATAAACAAATTCCGCAGAGGAGACCCCAGTCTAACTCAGGAGGAACTCTCAAAAAACCTGCTCGGCTACTTGGGAAAAACTTGTGCTGACATAATGTATCCTGAAGTTAAGAATCCCATGGTGAGAGCCATAATCTCTCAACTATGGATGTTTCTGGGCCTACCACCCAAAAAAGTTGACTACATTATTTTTGCGGTCGCCATGTCCCACCTATTCCACTATGGAGGGGCACAACCCAGGGAAAAATCTCACGGCCTTGCTGCGGCCTTTGTAGAACTTATCACAGAGTATGGTGGTGAAGTTCGCCTCGGCTGCGGTGCAAGGAAGATACTCACGGAGGGAGACAGAGTAACCGGAGTTCTAACAGATGACGGTGAACAGATAAAATCGGATTTCATTGTTTCAAATGCTAACCCTCTAACCATGGCCCTAGACCTCATAGGAGCGGACAAAATACCAGGCACATACTTCGACAAACTCAGGTCAAACGAGGTGGGAATTTCCCTCATTGGAGTTTACATGGGACTCGACACCCCACACCATAAGCTTGGAATAAAAGAATTTGAAATAGGTCTGAACGACCACCCAGACTTTGACAAAGCTTACCAAAAGGCTTTCACCTTGGAGGAACCAGAACACCAACTAATCACCACATACAACCTAGCCTACCCCGACTTCTCACCACCCGGCACATCAGTTATTACCCTTACCGCTCCCAGTTATGCTGACCCCTGGTACGATTTGCCCCCTCACAAGTACGTGGAAACAAAAAATAGACTTGCAGACAGGCTGATCACAAAAGCAGAAAAGGTGGCTCCGGAACTCCGGGAACACATAGAAGTGGTAGAAGTGTTCACACCTCTAACCATAATGAGATATACTCGGAACCATGGAGGAACCTATCTGGGATTCAGTTTCTCCACTGCTGGAACTCCACCCTTAAGGCTTCCACAGGAAGGTCCCCTTAAAGGACTTTACTTGGCAAATGCTTGGAGTCAGCCTGGAGGAGCCTACGAAAACTGCATACTTTCTGGTAAGGCTGCGGCTGAGGCGATAATTAGGAAAAAGGATGAAGAACGCTGATTTAAAAGTAAAAATAAAAAATATGGATGGTATCAAAGATTATTAAGTCCAAAGTGAAAATTTGGATTTGGGAGGTGTATTAAGAGATTAATTAGAGGGAAAATTATGGCTGACCGATACGATGCTATAGTTATTGGTGCAGGTTTGGGCGGCCTTGCTTCGGCGGCGACTCTTGCCAAAAATGGGTTGAGTGTATTGCTTTTGGAGCGGCACCATCAGCCCGGGGGTTACGCCTCAACCTTTGTTAGGGGCCGTTTCGAGTTTGAAATTTCTCTTCACCAGATGTCTGGACTAAATTTGAAGGAGAAAAGTGGGCTATGCCTCTTTCTTGAAGAACTGGGCATAATGGACAGGGCTAAATTTGTGAGTCTGGAGGACTGTTATCGGGCGGTGTTTCCAGACATTGACATAACAATTCCAGCTAACCGGGAGGCTGCGGAAGGCATTCTCATAGACCATTTTCCCAGAGAGGCGGAGGGAATCAAGAAAATTTTTGAGTTGTCTTTTAACACGGGCTACGCTATTGATTATCTGCAAACAGGAAAGCCTAAGATGACTCAGGAGCAACTTCAAGAATACCTGCTCACAAAGATGGATAAGACTTGGGGCGAAGTGGTAAACTCCTACGTTAAGGATGAGAAGCTCAGGGCGGTGCTCAGCGTGTACTGGCCCTACTTCGGTTTGCCGCCCTCAAAAATATCCTATGTTCTATTCGCCATCGCTCTTTCCTCATACATAGGGAATGGCCCCAAACAAATCTTTGGAAAATCCGCCATGTTATCCGGCGCATTTATAGATGTCATAGAGAAAAACGGTGGAGAGGTAAGGCTGGGCTGCGGAGTCAAACAAATCCTCACAGAGGGAGGCAAAGTAAAGGGCGTAATCACCGAAAAGGGTGAAAAAATACACAGCGACCACATTATTTCAAACGTCAATCCCATCTCCACAGCAGTCAACCTAATTGGAAAAGACAAGGTACCCCAATCCTTTCTGGAAAGAATAAGAACCAGTGAAATCAGCACATCATTAGTAACCGCCTATATGGGAATGGACGCCTCATGCAAGGAACTTGGTATAGACGATTTTGAAATATGGTACTATGACACATACGACCATGACCGAGTCTACGAATCAAGGAAAAAACTAAACGACACCGACTTACTACTATTAACAGCCTACAATAAGGGCGACCCCAACTTTTCCCCCCCAGGAACATCTGTAATTGTGCTCTCCGCCCTCAGCGACCCGGAACCATGGTACAGCACCCCATCCTCAAAATATGTAGAAACTAAAAACAAATATGCAGAAATGCTGATAAAAAAGGCGGAAAAACATTTTCCGGGCTTAAGGGAACACATAGAGGTCATTGAGGTCGCCACCCCAATAACCCTCATGAGGTATTCTGGCAACCCCGGGGGAACCTATCTGGGATTCACCTACTCTGTGAAAGATGGGCCGCTCTCACGCTTGTCTAATGAGGGACCCCTTAAGGGCCTCTACTTTGCTGGGGCTTGGACTCAGCCAGGAGGTGGATACGAGCCCTGCATAACATCCGGCCGCTGGGCCGCGGAAAAGGTAATAAAAGAATTAAAAAAATAAATAAAAAGGAGGAAATTAAAAAATGTCGGAAGCAAAACCGAGAGATTATACTAAGGAACCCGACTTCGTGAAGAAAATCGTGGAAAGCTTGCATCCCGAGAGAATGTATCTTAAAGTAAAAGAAATAATTCAGGAGACGCCCAGTACTAAAACCTTCAGGATGGTGCCAACCAAGGGAAAGTTGCCCCCTTTCAGGGCGGGGCAATACGTTAACCTTTTCGTCAAAATAGGCAATGTGCTCACCAGCAGACCATACAGCATATCCTCGTCCCCCACGAAGACCAGCTACATCGACCTCACAGTTCGCCGAAAAAAGGGCGGCTTTGTTTCCAACTACCTGCTGGACAATGTAAAGGTGGGCGATGAGTTCGAAACCACGGGGCCCATGGGGCAGTTCTACTATGAACCACTTACAGATGGAAAAAACCTTGTATTCCTCGCAGGTGGTAGTGGAATAACTCCCTTCATGAGCATTATAAGGGAAGTGGTGGAGCGAAAACTCGACCTAAACATCTGGCTAATTTATGGAAGCCGTGTTCCAGAAGACATAATTTTCGGCAAGGAACTAGAAGAAATTGCAAAAAAGAACAAAAACATCCACTACAGCGTAGTCATATCTGAGCCTCCAGAAGGTTACAAGGGACTATGCGGATTCTTAACTAGGGATATCATCCTAAACCAGATTGGCGACACTGAGGGAAAAACATTCTACATGTGTGGACCAGAGGCAATGTACAATTTCTGCGACGCCGAACTAGCCAGCTTGAAACTGCCCAGAAGAAGGCTCAAACGTGAGGCTTACGGTCCGCCAGACGATGTCACATTGGAGCCAGGTTGGCCAAAGGGCATCAAAGCCGACGACATATTCACCGTGGAGGTAGTTGGGAAAAAGACCTTTAAGGCCCGTGCAGGAGAGCCACTTATGAACTCGCTGGAAAGGGAGGGCATAGTAATCCCCGCAGTTTGCCGCTCGGGTGTATGTACAACATGCCGCACTAAGCTGGTTTCAGGAAAGGTTTTCATGCCCCGCACTGTGACATTGCTGGAAGCCGACCGCAAATTCGGATACATTCACCCATGCATGGCATACCCGATTGAAAACATAAAAATTAGAATATGATCGCAGTAATCACCTACCCCTTTAATTTTTATTTTGAGAGTGCTTTAACCGTAATTCTTCTTTTAAAACAAGGCCATCGAGAATTATTATGGATTTATCAAAAATATGAATCAATTGACACTTTTCAGTGGATAATCCATTATACTAATATCGAAAAGGCCTTTAGCCATCGATGTTTACAGAACACTGTTTTTCTAAAGTTGAGTCGCTGTTTTTTGGTAGTGCCCTTAGAAACAAATAAGACTTGGTGTAATAGTTTTGAAAAATTTTTTGTCATTTGTTGTCCCTGGCACGAACGTTTAATGAAGGCCTCTTTTTCCAAAAAAGGCGTTATTTTGCCCTCTTTTTCCCGGAGACCAATATAACTAACGATAA
This sequence comes from Candidatus Jordarchaeia archaeon, assembly GCA_029856435.1. GTDB lineage: Archaea > Asgardarchaeota > Jordiarchaeia > Jordiarchaeales > Jordiarchaeaceae > Jordiarchaeum. The sequence continues at coordinate 3,066 of JAHQXB010000043.1, read as the reverse complement.
AAAGCTTACAATTTCTTAGGCGACTTCGTAGAGGACGGTCGGCGGAATGTCTCGAATTATACCTTAGTTGAAAAAATATCCATTAATGTGGGGATTCGGCATACTTATAACGTTTATTTAATTTACATTATGTTATAAATTGTGAATTGAGTAGTAGGAGAAATTGGAATGATAAAAGGGGGCTACATGGGAAAAATACTAAGAGTGGACCTAACTGACGAGAAGATGTGGGAAGAAAAACTGGATGAGAACTTTGCAAAGAAATATATTGGGCAGCTTGGTTTTGGCGCAAGAATCATGTATGACGAGGTGCCTCCCGAAATCGATGCGTACCATCCTGAGAATAGACTAATATTTATGACTGGGCCATTTACAGGGACTAGTGTTCAGTCTCCCTCGAACTTTGAAGTGATATCATTGAACCCTATTACCGGGTACAGCATAGCCGTCGCTAATTCCCATGGGTTCTGGGGACCACGTCTCAAGTTTGCTGGATTTGATGGTGTAGTAATCCAAGGTGCTGCCGAAAGGCCTGTCTATTTGTGGATTCACGAGGGAGAATACGAAATACGCGACGCCAGCAGAATATGGGGAAAAGCAGACACCTTTGAAACCGAAGACCTCATCAAGAAAGAACTTGGCCAAGAAAAGGCCTCCGTTGCAGCTATTGGTCCCACAGGTGAGCATCTTGTCGCTGGGGCATGTGTGGAGAACGAACACGGCCATATTGCTTCTAAGGGAAACATAGGTATTGTTATGGGTTCAAAGTATCTCAAAGCCATTGCTGTGTACGGTAAAGAAAAGGTTTCCGTAGCTAATCCTGATGAGTTCAGAGAATTGGCAAAGAAGTGGCGAGAGGAAAGCCTTCAGACTATGCTTGGATCCCTTGTTAACTCTTTAGGAACAGCAGGATATACTCCAGTAGTTCATGAACTCGGAGACCTACCTGTAAAGAATTTTTTGACTGGTGTTTTTCCAGAGGTTGAGAAGTTGTCAGGGAAGTATATTAGGGAGAAATTTAAGTTGAAGCCAAACCCTTGTTATGGATGCAGCCTAAAGCATGTTCACATGATGGAGGTAACAGAGGGTCCCTACACGGGTTTTGTGGGAGAAGAGCCTGAGTATGAGGACTTCTCAAATCTGGGTTCGAACATCGGAATAACAGATCCGGGTGCTGTAATATGGCTGACAGATTACGTGGATAGATTGGGTTTGGATGGTAACTGGGCCGGAACAATTGTAGGCTGGGCGATGGAAGCGTATGAAAGGGGAATCCTTACTAAAGAGGGTCTTCGAGGACTTGAGCTTAATTGGGGTGATGAGAAAGCGGCGGCGGAGTTGCTAAGAAGGATAGCTTACAGAGAGGGCATAGGTGACATCCTTGCTTTAGGTTTGAAGAAGGGACCAGAGAAAATTGGAGGCAAAGAAGCAACAGAGTTCGCAGTGCACTTTAAGGGAGAAACCCAACACGCGCACGATGCTAGAGCTATGTGGGATATGTTCCTAGGACTCTGCGTCGCTGGAGCTGGTCCAAGATGGGAAATGGGTATGGATGAGACTTTTCAGTTCGGGGCAGGTCGATTTACTATCGAGGGAAAAGCCGAGAATACTAGAAAGGGCCAGATATTGAAGCTCTTTCAGGACAGTTTAGGAGTATGCTGGTTTGGCTTTGCCACAATGGATACTATGGTTAAAGCTTACACGGCTCTTACTGATTGGCCTCTCAGTGTTGATGAGGCGTATGTGATAGGTGAGAGAATCGCCAATTTGCAGCGGGCGTTTAATGTTAGACATGGATTTAAGCCGGAGTTTGACCTTGACGTGTCACCAAGGCTACTAGAACCACCACCAGATGGAGGTGCCAAAGGAAAGACCATTGCTCCATATCTGGAAGATATGGTAAAGGAATACAATAGGCTTATGGACTGGGACTGGGAAACCGGTAGGCCGTCGAAAAATAAGCTGAAAGAACTTGGCTTAGAAGATGTGTCAAAGGATCTATGGGGATAATAAACACAGACTAAGAAGCTAATCTTGATTTCCTACAACCTCTTATTTTTTACTTTGGCTGGAAGATGATTGGTTGTGGCCATGTGTGGGTGAAATTTATTTAGTCAATCGTCCGTATGGCTGGAATCAAAGAAGAAAATGGTAGAGCCGGATGTAAGTGAAGAGACCACTTCAGATTTGCTTAACAAGTTAATTGAGAATTACGGCAACCGTTTTGAAAAATTGTTATCGACCCAAAAGATGGAAATCTTCAGAGACGTGTTGCGGTTCTGATAAACAGTCGTCTAGCAAGCTATGCGTGAGAGAGAGCTGGAAACCAAACTAGGTGATGGAGACACCATAGCCATAGGATTATCATGTGCAAGAGGAGGGGGATAACAACCTCCTAGAAATTAATGCTAAAAAGTATAAATACCATAATTTTAATTGATGAATTAAGCAACTTCGTGTAATTTTTAGTAATGTGCTTTTTCTGAAGTTTTGCTAAGCAATTTTTTCTGCCTTGGTTCTCTTTCCTTTTTCAAACTTCACTCTTTACAACTCGATTATTTTTCAATTTCCCCAATGAGTTCTCTTCCTATTTTTACATCAGTTTGATTTCACTATCCTCTCTTAACATTGGTTTTGTAGGTACGTTCCTTCCGTATATTTCTCCTATTTGCAAGCCCCCCTCTCATTATGAAATGTTTTACATTCTAATACCTTTCATCCCTCTCATTACAAAAACCCTTAATGTTTATATACATCAGGTGTTTTTGTTTAACCATGAGTCTCAGGGAAGAGTTCTTAGCGTTATTGAAGAAAGACGAAGTGTTCAGATACACAGTTCTAGGCTACCTTGGGCTAGACGAAATAGTCCGAAGAATGGACACCCACGAAGCAACACAAACAAAAATCTGGGAAGAGATTAGAGGCATTAAAGAGGACATTAGGGGCATCAAGGAGGATCAGCTCAAAATCTGGGAAGAGATTAGAGGCATTAAAGAGGACATTAGGGGCATCAAGGAGGATCAGCTCAAAATCTGGGAAGAGATTAGAGGCATTAAAGAGGACATT
>JAHQXB010000134.1 GCA_029856435.1 Candidatus Jordarchaeia archaeon | reverse complement strand
AATTTCCCTCTCTAACCTCACAACCCCGTCCACCAAGTGGTCTAACTTACTCTTCCCACATTCTTCACTTATGAAAATCACATTTGCATCCACCCTCTCCGCTATGTCTAGAATGTCCCGCTCTACACTCAAATCTTCCTGCGAGATTCCAAGATTCGACTTTAAATAATCCACACTATCGACAATAATTGCTGGATGTTCTCCCTTGACCTCCAGAACTCTGAAGTAAAGGTTTTTTAAGAAACTAGGCTTATCAATGTATCTAAACAAAGTCTCCTCTCCAGCTTGAAGATCCAAGCTCGCGCTAGCGTCTAGGATGTTTTCTTTTTGGAGGCAAGTTTCAGACCATGGAAACTGGTTATAAACCCTACTGGGAGAAATATGGGTGGACAGATAAATCGCAGAACAATTCAGGTATCGGACTAGTTCAAGGGCCATTGTGGTTTTACCCGTACCCGCATCGCCCTTAATGTGAAGGGAAAAGGTAGGAGCTTCCAGAGCCTCTGAAACTTCTCTTGGAATAGCAGATACAAAAACCACAAACTAACCCCCTATTACGCCATCAACCCAATTTTTAATTAAACAGAACAACTTTTCAAAAGGCGTTCTACCTTTTAAACCTCTTTTGAAGACCCGCTCGAAATCCAAGCATTTCCCAGGTGCTGCTATAATCTTAGTAGGTGTTTTTTATATAAACCTTTTTTATTTTCGTCCAACAAAATTATCACATTGAAAATCCCACCCTCCTAGCAGAATTTATTTGGAGCAGAAATTTAGTTCCTCTAAAATTTCAAAAACACAAGCTCTACACTATAGATTTTATTCATTAATTTTTTCAATCTCTCCTTAACCGGGGTTTTTTAAGGCTTCTTTCCCCAAAAAAAGGCGGAAAAACCATGTTCCCTGAAAACGAAAGGAAAAAACCATATGTGTTCAGATGGGACTCCTTGTGGCTGGTTTTGTGGCGTTTTTGCCCTGTCCCTTTCCCCTACATGACTTCCAGCCCTCATCTTTATACATGTTTATGTTAAAAACCGGGGATTTCCCTCAAACAACCCAGCCACCAAAAAAGGAATCACCACAAAAAAGAAGAACCGCTTGAACATATGGGAAAAAATTAATTGGAAAATCTATAGTAGAAGCATAACAAAAAATAGAGGATATGAACTATTAAATTAACCTTTCACAAAAATTAGCATACACAAAAGTTTTGAGATGAATAACAATGGCAAAGTACGATGTTGTTGTAGTGGGTGGTGGTCCAGGTGGCTCCCTAGCAGCCAAGACCGCAAGCGAAAAAGGCTTAAAGACAATAATGATTGAGCGTGGAAGAAAAATTGGCGACAAGTCCTCCTCCGGATGTGGCCTCGCTCCCAGAATTTTCCGTGACTTTGACTTCATTAAAAAAATGAACATACCCGGCATAAAAATCAAGTACCAATCCATGCACATGCTCGATGAAAATCTGGAGGAACGCTTCATGATACGCTGGTCCACAAGCGATTTGGCAGAGTACCCAGAGGCCCGAGAATTCTTCCAGTTTGATGTGTACCGCAGAGATTTCGACCGCTTCCTAGCAGAATTAGCTTCCGAAGCTGGTGCAGAAATAAGAACGGCGACTCTGGCCAGTGGGGTCTTAAAAGATTCCCGGGGCCAAGTCACGGGCATAATTACGGATAAAGGCGAAAAAGTGGAGGGTGACATAACCATAGCAGCGGATGGAGCTGTCTCAAAAATCGCCTATCAAGCAGGGCTGCGAGACAAGTGGAGACCGGACGAAATCACACTAGTGGTGGACTGCGACTTCCAAGCCTCAAGGGCGAGAATGGATGAACTCATTGGTCCCGAAGAATATTGCAACCAAGTTTATGTATCGCCCCTATACCCGGCCACTTATGTGGCTATGATGCCCGAGGGATTCCATGTAGGTCTGGGGCAGTGGGTGGGCAGATTTGCCTCAGGGTTCGGAGAGAGACCCTACGAGTATCTCAGGCGGGTAATCAGTTCCGGTACACTGAAAAGGTTTATTGATAGACTCCAAGCAAGGCCCAGAGAGTTTCACGCACACTTGCTTCCCTGGATGCCTAGGATGCCTACAAACACTTATGGCGGTGGGATAATGCTGGTGGGCGACGCGGCAGGGTTTGCCTGCCCCCTTGAGGCTGAGGGTATTCACTATGCCATGGTTTCGGGAAAGCTTGCTGCTGAGGTGGCCGCAGAAGCCATATCTAAAGGGGATGTATCTGCTTCTGGTTTGAGGCTCTATGAGGAGAGGTGGAAAAACTCGATTATAGGAGAGGAGTTTTCCACAGCTAAGGAGTGGGCGGAGTTCTGGGCGGGTATCTATTTTGATCCTCGCCAATGGACTAAGATTACTCCTCTGGCCAACAATTTAATGTTCTGGGCCAGCTGGTCGAATCCCCACATACGTAATCTTAGAAGAGAAATTTCCAGGTACTCGGAGGATGTTCCCTTCATTTTGGAATTTGCCAAAAGCTACATTTACCCCTTACTGCAAAGGTCTCAGATACCCCTGTTTAGAAGCCTTTTGAAGTTGGGTTGGATGTGGCTCAGAACCAAGAAGAGGAAGGGAATACAATTGGAGACGGAGGGATAAATGTGGTAAGGGAAGAATTTGATTTGAGGAAACTGGTGAAGCGCGGTGGAGAGACGGGAGAATTTATCCGCCACAACAAGGCTCTGTGTACTGGGTGCGGAAGATGCGTCAAAATATGTCCAATGGAGCTCTGGGAGCTAAAGAAGAGTAAGGCTTTCATATCGCCGGAATATGTGGAGAAATGTGTAGAGTGCGGAAGTTGCTGGCTGGTCTGCGAATCAAACGCCATTGAATTCAGTTATCCAAAAGGAGGCACAGGTGTCGTCTGGGAGTACGGTTAACCATTTCCGGCCAATATGGTTCCCTGTCTTTGGGAAGCCCCTGTTTTGTCTGTAAATTCGTTTTTGGAGCTAAATCTTCCGCTCCAAATTTTTCTATTTTATAGGTGCGGTGTGAGGGGAATTTCTCTTCTGAGTTTCGCCATTTCCACGGTGTTTGCAACTCTTTCCACAGTATTCTCTTCAACGTCTAGCTCTCTTGCTATTTCGCTAATTCCCATTCCTCTTTCCAGACAGTATAGTATGGAGTCCAGTGTTTCATACTTCATACCTATTAGAACTTCATCTGTGACTACTGCGCCGGCTATGAGGTCAGGACTTGAGGGCTTCGTCACTATGTTTTCTGGGACTCCCAAGTACTTGGCGAGCCTCCTTACCTGTGACTTGTAGAGATTTCTGAGGGGGGCAATTTCGCAGGCTCCATCTCCATGCTCATCATAGGTGCTCGTTACATATTCGGACTTGGTTATGGTTCCTGCAACCGCCAGTTTTTTGAGGCAGGCGCGATAGTGAAGCATGATGCTCCTCAGTCTTACCTTTGGGAAAGTGAAACAGTAACCCAAGCTTCCCGATTTTATGCCGATTATGGGAAGGTTTGAAGGTTTGGCCTCAAATGTTGAAACCCTCTTTGCTTCTCTTAACCTCTCCATTAACAGTTTCTTGTTATTGGCAATTTTATCTGGAAGCAATTCATATATCCCCATTTTTCTAAGTATTGGCGTTAGGTCTAAAACTTCGTGCTCTATTTTTAGCATGGAGGCTAACTGCTTTGCGTCTTTGAAGTTTTGTGGTTCGCTGTCCCTCTCGGGCATCAAAAGTCCAAACACTCTATCCCTCCCGAGGGCTCTAACACTCAGGGTAGCCACAGTACTTGAGTCTAAGCCCCCACTCAGACCAACAATAACACCCTTTTTCCCTAGTAACTCCACAGAACTCCTAATGAAGTCCTCAATCTTCCTAGACACCGTCTCATAGTTCAATTCCAACATTTCAAGAACCAATGTCTTCATTCACAATCCTCCTTCCAACATCGTAAATTTGATGATATAGACTTTCCAATTAATTTTTTCCTTTCGTTTTCAGGGAACATGGTTTTTCCGCCTTTTTTTAGGGAAAGAAGCCTTAAATAACCTTGGTTAAGGATAGGTTTAGGAAAAAATTAATGAGAAACTCTATAGTTTACTTTCATTTTTTTATTACTTCGCTGAAGAACCTAATAAAAGTAAGGTTCCACAAGTTCACCCCTTTTAACGGCCTTGATGAACATCCCCCCTATTTTAATTGTCGCTTCTTTTATCTATCACCTCATAAATGTTGGAAGAAATGTGAGAGGCTATAAACAGCGGAAGAAATCAGAGGCGAATTAAAATTCAGAGGCATCCCACATTCTGAGGAGGAAACGTGATGAACTAGGTCTACTTTCTGTCCACAGCGTCTCTCCAACATAGTTAAGAAAATGAACTCTAACCTGTTGGTGGAAGAAAGCGGAAGAAAAAGAAGGTTTGTATTTTATTGTTGCTTCTCTATTTTTGGGAGTGGTCACTCTATTGGAGTAAGTCTGGTTTGTACGTATTTGTTTGAGATGTCTAGACCCACCACATACAGTTTTGTTTTGGGGCTCTGTCCATAAAATATGAGGTTGCCGTACATGTTTTCCACTTTGAAGTAGGATGATGCTAGGTGGGTTAATAATTTTAGAGGTTTGTGTCTAAACTGGAATATGATTATGACGCCGTTTAACTGTTTTATTTGGTCTATCCAAGCTTGAACTGTCTTGAGCAGGTACTTTGAGCCATAAATGTGTTCCATTGTGTCGCTGGCTATGGAAACGATTGGGGTGTCGGATTGGGTCTCATTTAAAACACCGGTGATAATCTGTTTTAAACGGTTGAGTTCTCCATCTGGATCTATTCCCTCAAAAAAGTAGTTGCCATAGCTATCAGCTATACGGGGGCTGAAGCTTGAGGGGCGTAAAACATGGAAGTATCTCTTCAACAAGTCAAAGATTTCCTTTCCTATTACGGATTGGGGAATGTACCTTAGTAGATCCGTGCTGTAAATACCTTTAGAGGGCATACTAAAGACCGGGTAGCCTTGGCGTATAAAATTGAAGAACATGGGGGTCAAAAAGTAAGCGTGCTCCACCCCCACCTTGTCTCCTACATCGAATATGTTGAGGGAGCCCCTATTAAAACCTCCCTTGAGTACATTGTCTAGTTCGGGGATGAGGGTTGAAATCTTTCCCTCCTTATTCTCCACTTTTGGAAACTCGGCGGTTGCAGGGTAGGTTTGAACGCCTTTCTCAAAGCACGTGAATCTGCCGTCTTTAAGCGTAAATAGGTAAACCGAATTCTCAATTCTCCTTCCGCGAATTTTTTCGATGTACAATTTTCTTAAAAGTTGACCATCTATGAATTCTCTTTCCAGCCTAACAATACCGTCAACAAAATAGTCAAGTTTACTTTCCCCACCTGTTTCACTTATGAAGATCACGTTTGCATTTAGTTTTTCCGCCATTTCTAAGATGTCACACTCTATACTGTAGTCATTCTCAGGAATTTTAACATTATACTTCAAGGATTCCAAACCATCCAAAATCACAGTGATGCGCTCCACTCCCGCCTCCACAACTCTCCAATATAAACTTCTAAAGAAACTAGGCCTATCAACATATTCAAAAAGAGTTTCTTCTTTACCCCTGGGAAAAATGTTACTTTTCACATCTAAAATGTTCTCCCGGCAAATCCAAGACTCACACCACGGAAACAGCTTATAAAATTTCTCTGGATTTACTCTAGTAGACAGATATATAACTGCTCCATCCATAAACTGCTTCCCAAGCTCCAAGGCCAATGTAGTCTTACCAGTACCTGCACTACCCTTAATATGGAGAGAAAATGTTCGAGATTTGAATGCATCAGCTATCTCGGATGGAATGTTTGTAGCCAAAATCACCAACCGCACCCCAATCAAACATTTACGAGACAATTGAGACTTCATATAACACAAAATAATTGTATATGAGAGCATGACTAAAAATTTTTTGAGGGAATTAACACGATTCAAAGATAACCTAATAGTAAAATTTATTTTTGAATAAATATTATTAACAAAAATTTATATTTCTATCTGACTACCCGGATTTTGGAACAAAAATCGCCACACCTAACTTGTTGTCACCTGCTATGTGCGGTGCGCTTTTCGGCCTCCACACTCCTAAAAAGTGCTTCGACGTTTTTTACTTGCAATAACTTCAAACAAAATTCAATCTGAGGAATGCACGGCATGATACAAACGTACACCCAAAATTGGCAGCAAATTAATTGCATCCTCTTCTTAAGTGTTTTCCATTAGAAGTGTCGTATTCAGCCAAAAAGTAATACTGCATCATCACGTCTTCTGAAACATGCTTTATGGAACAGGAATTTTGTCAAGCCTGTCTAAGCCAACACAAAATATTAGCGCTTTTTATGTTGTATAATAACAAAAATATTTAATAACCACCTTTTGAAACTGTACTTGAGGAAAAAGAGGAAGTGATGCCTTGTTTGAGCACAGAGGAGTCTGTTTAGCTATTTTTGACGAGGATTTCGGCCCCACCAGTATCTATTTTAAGGGAATCGAAAGGGAGGCCGCTGACAAAATTGCCCTAAAGACCATGGTTGGCGCAGTCGCTTTAAGTCACCACGTAGAGGAGGGAGAATCCATAATCCCCATCCAAGAGCAGCGGAAGAGCGCCTTCGTGTACTACTTCTCAATCCCCGACGAGAAGGCAAGAGGAGGGGAGCGGGTCGGTACACTGAGCTTCGTTGTGGACCAGGAGGAAAACGAATCCCTCTACCGCTTCGCCCCAGTGCTCTCAGAACACTCCAAAAAAATAGTGCAGGAGGTCAAAAAGCGCTACATTTACCGGCAACCACTCTCCCAAGCCCTAAAAGACAGCGTGGACAGCCTCCTGTCAATCCAAGATTTTGAGAAGGAACTAGCAAAAAAACAGAAAAAATCCCTAATCAAACGCACCCTAAAACACGAAAAAAAGATCTGGTAACCTAGGGCACTCGCTATAGATTTTCTCATTAATTTTTCCTAAACCTCTCCTTAACCCGGGGGATTATTTAAGGCTTCTTTCCCAAAAAAAGAGGAAAAAACCATATTTTTCTGAAAGCGAAAAGAACAAAATTAAAAAGTCTATAATTTAAAGAAGCACACCAGAAGCACCTCCAAAAAGGGAAAATTCTGGTGCTTTTTAGACTTTATGATAAGAAATTTTGAAAATTAAGGAAAAACAAAAGAACCGGGCGCAAAAAGTTTCTGGTGCACCTTTTTTGGTTGATGATTTTGGCTGGTTGGTGGCCGGGTTTTGCGTTTTTCTCCAGTCACAGTTATTATGCCCCTATTTTAGTAAAACGAGCCTTTAAGCTTGTTTTTGGGCGGTGAGCAGCCCCTCAAATGGTTGGCTTGACCGCTACTCGAAACCATCCCCAAACTTAAATGCAAGTTTTATGTCTGTGTCTTCTGTTCAGGTGAATCTAGATTTATTTGTCTCCATTTCTATGGTAGGGCTCCAAACCGTGAAATGTGCTTTATAAACGCCTCCTTTTTGAGGCGTGGCCAAACTATTCTACATCATCGTACTGTTCGTTAGGGAAGATTTTTTAGAGATAGTAGTAATACTTAATGAGGGTAATCCTAAAATTTGTATAAAGATTTGGGGTTGGTATGAATGGCTGAAGATCCTTTGAAGGTTTATGAAAAACTTGATCCAGAAATGCGAAAACAGGTCGAAAATATGCGAGCCTTTGCTTTCAAGGAAGGGACGCTTCCGGTTAAGATTAAAATTTTAATAGCGATGGCGTTGGATGCTTCTCACGGAGCAGTTCAGGGAGTTAGAGCTTTAGCTAACATGGCAATGAAGGCTGGAGCTACAAAAGAGGAGATTGCGGAGGCTTTGAGAGTAGCTTTATACGTTTGTGGGGCGGGTAGTATTTATACAGCTGCAGCTGGTCTGAAAGAAGTGTTCTAGAAAATGGTGTTAGTTTAGGGTGCGATGTGAATAATTCGGAATCTAAACCATTTATCAACGTTCAAATTTACTGTAATTGTGGAGTTTTCTAAATCATATTTTACAAGCTCATCGTTGATGTAGCAGCGAATCTGGTGGTGCCAGTGAACTGGCTTTCTAAATCTGAGACAAATGGGTCCCGAGCATTGGGGAGTATACGCACCTTCAACCTGGTACTCTTTCATACGAAGCTCAATGAGTGGTGTCTTTAAGCTAAAGTTTTGAAACGGCAGCTTGGGAGCGATGGTTAAACCCTCAGCGTCGGGTTCTATGCCACACAGCTTAATGAGAGCTGTGAGAAAATTGGCGTGCAGGTTAAGATTCATGACTGGAAAGTCTGTTGTAGGTGTTGGGAGGTGGTAATAGGTTTCGCCGGGTCTCTTAGCGTAATCTGCGTTGTAGGCGTCAGGGCCACTCCATATACCGTACCAGAGGTTGGGGTAGAGATTTGCATGGTGGGCCATCGAATTTTTTATCAGGGAGGTCCAAGCATTCTTCGCGTCATATAGCCCATAGGCCCACGTAAGGAGAAAGTCTATGGCAAACCATATTCCTCCATTAACATCCCAGCCCTTCTCAAGATAGTTTAAAAGTGTTCTAACGGGAGGATATACCAAGTACTGTCCGAAGGGAGAAGGCTTATCAAGTATCCTGTAAACGTTTTCCAGTAGTTTTTCCGCCACTTTTTCCGGCAGGACTTTTGAAAGGAAAAGCCAAGGAACAGGCTCAAGGAAGAGGTTCCTGTCACCCAGAGGTTTTCCACCGCCATCCCAAGCCCGGTAAAACCACCTACCATTCCAAGAGTTAAGGCACGCTCTAAGTAGAGAGTCGTATTTATCCTTTAGAAATTTGCAGAATGAGCCTTGTTCTCCAAAAAGATTGATTACTCGGGGAAGAACATAGAGGGCGAGTGCAGAGTTAAAGAGTGATTCACCGTGTTTGAGAAATCTGCTCCTGTTGGGAACCATAATTGAGATTCCATCATTCCAATCTCCGTCTCCCACTTTCAGCAAGCCGTGTTCGCCAAAACCGATCTCCTCAAAGAGGAATTTTAGGGACAGCTTTATTCTTTCAGCAACCGTTGAGAATAAACCCTTCTCCCGGGGATAGAATGGTACCTTTTTTTCCAAAAATTTGAAATCCCGAGTGGCAAAGATGTATTCTGTAATAGCCCACACTATGAAAAGGTAATGGTCAGAGGGCCTGTTATGCACAGCAGCTCCCCCAAGTTTACCGAAGCCACTTCCAGAATAAGCCAGTTCGCCGCTAGGCCTCATCCATCGCAAAACATACTCCAGCATCTCCCTCGCCAACCCTGGATCCAGATAGGTCATGGGAACAGCATATAGGGAAAAGTCTCGAGGCCCCCCATGTAAACCTTGAAGGTAAACATAGGCACCCCCCTGAGGTAACAGGTGGTTCTCAAAATACTCATCATAAAGAGTTGCACTCTTAAAATAATAGGAGTGCCATGCAGCCTCACGCGAAACCCAATCTTCACCACCCTTAAACTCCACTATGTTTTTCTTCCATCCTCTCAGACCCTCACTTAATGGTTGCTTTCGGATTTCCTCCTCATACTTGGAGACTATTTTGGGAATTTCCTTTTTTTCTGCATATCCAAAGAGGAAAGTGGTGGTGAATGAGCTTTTTCTTGGAATTGTAAGTTTTACTCCCAGGCAGAGACAGGGACTCTTCTTAACAAGGGGTTTGGATACCTCGACAAAAGAGCCTTTAGCCCTGAAATTCCCCTTCTTATCAATAATACTATCCCCTGAACATATCGCTGATACAGGCTTTTGGCCCAGTAGTTTTAAAAATAAAGGCTTTGGATAGTAGTTTTTGGAGCAGGGAACCCACTTGGGAGGCCTTTCACCCTGATACTCTGGAACAAGAATAAGCAAGCCTTCCTCTTGATTATACTCCGTATGGTAAACAAACTTTTTAGAGAAGGATGTGCGTCCCTGCTCAGTATCACACCATAGAAGGTGGCGCAGAAAACCGTAGATTCTGCCCACCCAGTTAATTAGGGAAACCCCATAATCAGTCCTCCTCCCGCTGGTGTAAATTAGGGACTCTGACACATAGCGCAGATTAATTCCCCAATAATTAAAAAGCGTAATACGTCTCTCCCCATTAGAATCGTTCCTAACGGTTACCTCCGAAACAACCACTGGATCATCAGACACCGGAGTAAACACAATGTGATCCAACTTTAGATTATTATGACTTGAAACTTTTCGGAAATAGCCCATACCAAAAATGCGCCTATACCCCTCGCGGAAGAGGCCCTGAGAGAAAAGGTCACACCAACAATCATCCCCCTCAACCACAATTGCTATTCCTCCACCTAAAGTTTTCTGTTCCACACTCCTATAGGTTAGCCATTGAGGGCCCCTAGAATTCTCGAAAACCTCCACAAAACCCGAATTATAGGCTAAAACATTAAAACGACTATTCCCAACCTGGTGCCAATGTTTACGGGAACCACCCTGAGTCGTAAAAGTCAGAGCCCTAGGATCAACCTCATGATTACACGTGTACTCATAGGCTGGCAAACCATACCCATCAACAATCCACCTTCCAAAGTGGCCACAACCGTAATTTGACATTTACCAAATTCACCCAAAACACTTACCATAATGCCCGAATTTATTCCTATTCCGACAAGGCAAACCGCCACACACCAAAAAATTTCAACCGTGCCTTAAACTAAAACAATTCCCTATAAAAGACTACCCATAGAACCTGAGAAGTTCACGAGAAAATTTGGACTTCGCAGTGTTGCGAGACCACTTCGTTTTTGCCGGCTGCCCAACTCCTCAAAGGTCAATGGCATTAAGTTAAATTAGGGATTCTCCTGTTGGTACTCCTATGAATGTGTGGGGTGCCTAGTTCTCCCCCTTATTTTCGTGTTCTAACTGGGTGAAAAGCTCTGTTTAAAGCTCCTTTTGGGTTGGAATTGAGCGAAAACACACAGCCCCACCGCCTTAACTTAACGACATTGTCCTCAAAGGGATGAGTGTGCCTCCCCACCTTCAAGGGCCCATATTTCTGGTTTTTCCAACCACACTTCCAGCCCATAATCTAGACGCTGTTTTTACTTATCTATTTAGAAGATGTCTTGAGCTGCTAATGTGGGTTTAACTTTTGATGAAGGCATGTTTTAATAATTAGAGGAGATAAAGTATTTAGGCTTAACATAGGTGGGTGGATCCTATGAGTGAAGTAATAGAAATGGATTTTGATGTGTTGAGTGAGCCTTGGAACGTGTATCAGCTTGAGGAGGGGCCCATACTTAAAATTAAGTATGTTTTGACAAGAGTTTTAAAGAGAAGGGAGGATGGGGGACGGTACAGTTATGCTTTCAAGGGTCAAAACGTGTTGGCTTTTTCCCATGTTCCACCTAAACTTAAGGGTGAACCCTCACGTGAATTTTATAGTCCAATGGAGCTCCAAGCCTCCATAGTAAACGAAAGCGTCCGATACACAACCATAGCTGAGGAGTGGAACGAGTACCTAGCCGAAGATGGAACCAGCATAAGGGTAAAATTAACAGTGGTCAAAGTTTCCAGAACAAACAAAAAAGACATGGACGGAGACCCCATATACCTGGTTCAAACATCCCTACTCCCCCAAGTACAACCCCCAAGGAAAAAGTAAAAAGCCACCAAACCCACTAAGGAAATCCCACAGAACATCCATTTTTTCGCAAACTAGAAAATAATAATAGGCCGCCAACGCTTAATTTATCTATAAGAGAAAAATCTTGAAACGGGAAGGCCTTCCTTTTTTCAGATTTTCTTCTGGCATTAGACTGGTTTGAGGTGAGTTTATGGCTGAGAACAAAGAAAAACATGCTGAGAGCCCAGAGAAAATTACAATTGTTGAGGGGAGCATTGTGGACATTTGCGGTTGGCATGTGAGCCTCTCATCCATCTGGATTGACAATGGCATAATTAAAGCAGACCTAGACATGTGGTCCGACAAGTTTAGAAAACCACTTTCGGGCGGTTATTCAAAGGGAAGCGAGGTGAAAATAGGAACAACAAACTGCGTCTACTACGTGTATGAAATCAAAAAATTTGGGAGAAACAACGAGAAGCCAGGTTACATAGTCCTCAGCACCAAAAAGCCGGAAACCCTCACAACTGAAAAGTGCCAGGAAACGGAACCAATCGAAGCCACAACCAGAGCCTGCATCGGAGACGTGCATTTCGGCTTAGGCCTCGTCTATAAAGAGAAAAATGGAAAAATGGCTGCAGTAATTTGCCCCCCACTCAACAGTCCACTGGGACAAGATTTTGAGGTATACGAAGGAGACGCCCTTTGGGTCGGCGAATGCGCCTACAACGTCGAAAAAATTGTTGATGGCCACAGAACACCAGACGGAAGATACGAGAACGGCTACATAGTACTAAAAAAACACAAAAGACTACTCCACGATAAAGGTCCAACGATTCCTGGAGAATGGATATCGCAGCCTCCCAAAGCACCCAAAGATATAACATAACAGCGGAAAATTGTTGTAATCCCTAGTCTCCCTCCTAGAAAGATTAGCCCAAGAATTAATTTTTTGTCAAATTTTGAATGTTTCTTCGATGAACTTTTTGCAGAGAGTATGTACCCTTTTTGCTTCTTCCAAGGCTTCCGGCGCATATTCTTTAAAGTATGTTACTTCTATTCCCTCTTCAAACCCGTAACCTGCAAGTCCCCTTTGCTCAGCAAGCTCAGCAACTATGTCTGCAATTGAGCTGAGTTCCTCCCTAAACCATTGGGGCAAGTGGGAAATTTCTTGGATTTGCAATAAGGCGTCACTCACATCATGCTCTTTTGGAAAATCTATTCCCAGAGAAATAAGGACGGCCTTAGCTGAATGTTCCACCGCCATCTGTGAACTATAGACCACATCGTCCCAGCGTTCATCTTCCATAGCCCTCTCAGCACTTTGAAGCCACCTTGCAGCCCTGCTTATGCCCTGCTTTGCTATGCTAACATTTTTCACAGCCCGAAAACCTCCCCTGCTTTAACCTCTTTTAGCTGCCAGTAGGTTTTTCCACTTGCTGTAGTTATACGCCTAGCTCCAAGATTTGAGAGTTTTTCCCTGAATTCTTCCAGAACCTTTGTAAGGAATCCCTCCCTCTCATAGAGGATTATCCCCTCCATGCAGGCATCAATATATATTCTGTGAGGCTCTAAAGCTTCAGCCTTACTTAAAGGATAATGTTGAATCGCCGTTGGAAGGTTTCGCTCCATTAACCTCTGGTACTCTCGTGTTTCACGCATCCTCCTCCTCAACTTTACAAGCTCCCTTGTCCGCTCCCACAACGGCTTATCCCAACCCTCAATCACTACAAGCAAATCAATATCAGAGTTCCTATTCCAGTTTCCCCTAGCTAATGAGCCAAAAACAAGAACTCCAACCAAGCGCTGGGAAAAATGCTCGTAAAGAACCTCACAATACCGGGATAAAAAGTCAGCATAGAGGCAAGGCAATCTATCAATGTTTTTCAAACTGATACTGGGATATAAAAGGGCTTCAAAACTCTCAAGAAGGCTACCAGCACATTCACCCCTATCCGAGAGAAAGTAAAGTCTGTTTTCGGATTTCACGAGGCCTCTGGATATAAGCATTTTCAACCTCTTGCTAAGGGTTTTTGGGTTATGCACAATTTGTTGTAGCTCCCCGAAACGAGTCTTACCTTCCCTCAACTTCTTCAAAATCCTGATAGTATACTCATCAATCAAGGCAACCACAACAAAACAGTTTACAATAATATATAAATACTTTACCAAAATATACCAACAATGATGCAGAACCTGTTAATTTCACCCCAAAAATGTTTACACAACTTCTTTTCTCAATTAAACCCTCAAAAATAGGGAATAAAGCCGAACAAATCCAAACCACAATACACACATAAAGGCGGGGAAACAAAAAAAGAGAAAAAAATATGGAAAAAGAAATCTATCACACTAGGCTAAATTGTCCGCAACTAGCTCCACTATGTCTACGACTTTAATTTTGGAGTCCAGAGCCTGCTTGGCGTCCTGAAGGTTCTTTACACAGAAGGGACAGGCTGTCACCAAGTATTCTGCTCCGGTTTCCTCTGCTTCCTTTATCCGATCCTTAGCTATCTCGACAGCCAGTTCTGGAAAGCCACTCTTAACACCTCCACCTGCGCCACAGCACCAGGAAGCATCCCTTATTCTTTTCATCTCCACAATCTCGACTCCGGGCATCATTTTGAGTATCTCTCTGGGAGCGTCATAGATTCCCATGTGTCTACCTAGGTGGCATGGGTCATGATAGGTCACTTTCACATTTGCCTTTTTTGTTTTTAGTTTGCCCTCCTTCAGCAGGTCTCTGATGAGCTCCACTGCGTTAACCACTTCGAATGGAAGTTTACCAAAGAGTTCCACATAATCCTTGGAAATAGTTCTGAAACAGCCAGCACAGTGGATTACAACTTTTTTGGCTCCCGAAGCCTTTAGAACCTCCAAATTGTGCCCAGCGAGTTCCCTAGCCAAATTCCAGACCCCTGTCCTGAAAAAGATTGAGCCGCAGCACCATTCCTCAGGGTGCACTATGCCAAAATCCACATTCCCAGCTTCCAAAATCTTTAGAAAAGCCTGGGCAAGCTCGGGCATTCGGTAGGGCTCTGTGCATCCCACAAACCATATCAAATCTGCCTTCTGGGGAATAGTTTTGCCTGCAGGCAACCATTTTAAGCGATCCTCATGTTTCTCCATGTAGGGATTATGCTCCCTTCTAGTCCACTCCACTATTTCTCTATGTCTCGGCATAGGCCCCAGCCCCTCTTCCACAAGATCTGCCCTCATAGCCTCAAAGAGCTTGGTGTGATCAATAAACCGCCCTATCGGTAACACTATGTATTCACACATAGTTTGGTGACACACAGAATGGCAACTCCCACAAGTTGTGCACTGGTAAAGCACCTTCGCCAAACCCTCGCTGGGCTCAAGCAACCCCTCCAAAATCCCCTTGGCAATGCGTATTTTGCCTCGGGCGTAGAATGGGTCAAACTGGGGGGAGTGCTCCAGAACCGGGCAGACCCCGTATCGGCCCACAGCCCACCTATAAGCTATCCTACAGTCACCGATGCCGGAACAAGCATAAACCATGTCCGAAAGCTTTCTTGTGTTTTCCATCTTGGCCATGGCAGCCCCTCCTAGAGGTAGAATTTTCCTGGGCTGATAATCCTGTTGGGGTCCAGAGCCTGTTTTATGCTCTTGAGAAAAGAGTAGTAAGATCCATTAAAGGCCTCAGTATCTATTAGGCCCTTGCTGTATATTTCTCCCAACATGTAGGGCATGCCACCCTCTCTTATAAGCATCTCAAGCTGGCTTTTCCAGAGTTCTAGGTTCTTCTCCCTATGCTGGGGTTTATCCCAAGCCAAAAGTCCACAGTCTACTTCCACAGTAGTGTGTCCACAAAGGAGCGCAGTTGATATTCCAGACTGCATTCCCCCATTGGCATCAAGCTCAGCTTTGTGCGCCGCTTCCCACTCATCAAGTTTATGAGCTATGTGGGGAAATCTGTGGATGGGAACGTGGACTTCGGTTGTCAAGGGTATAGAGCCCGGCCCCATTCCTCCCCAAATACCGTGAAAGGTCAACCAGTGCCCCTGTTCTTCATAGTGCCACTTGGCATAGTTTCCGTCTTTAAGCTCTGGGCCCAATTCTGTGCAACCATTCTCTTTACATATTCGATCCACAATTTTCATGTTGGCTTCCAATTCTTCCTCTGTTTCGGCCTCCATGGTGTAAAAGAACACAGCCTTCGTCAGCCCCACCCAAGGCTTAATTTGCGGCACATCTGTCAACAGCTGGGTGCCCAGAACCATTGTTAGTGTCCAAAGCTGGGAATCAAATATTCCTAGATCTCCTCTCTTTCTCCATGCCAACCATATTTTTGCCGCGTTTTCTGGTGAGGGTTCCTCCATGGTGAAGGTTTTAGCCGCATGGTAAGGTGGTTTGGGGAAAATTTCCAAGGTGGCTTTGGTCTTAATTCCCAGAAGCCCATTGTCGCCCAGAAACAGCCCAGTTAAATCCGGGCCGAATCCGAAGCGGCAGAATGGTTCCTTGGTGTAGACGCTGGCGTTGGAGCCGGTGTTTATTATTTCTCCATTTGGTAGGACGACCTCTAGGGCCACGCAGTGCTGTGTACATGTGCCGTATTTTGCTCCTCCGCCTCCTCCCACACTGTGGTGTGATAGTCCGCCACCAACTACTGCTGATATTCCGCTTCCTGGGCCGAGGTTTCCGGTGTAGTAACCTAGCTCGTTGAGTTTGGAGTTAAGCTCTGCCCAAGTTATTCCTGTTTCAACGGTGACTGTCAGAGTGTTTTCGTCTATGTTTAGTATTTTGTGCATTCTGGCGGTGTCCAGAACTATGCTTCCTTTCTCTATGGGTTTGGAGCCTCCCAATAGGCAGCAGCCTCCGCCGCGGGGAACTATGGGTATTTTGAATTTGTTGGCTATCTTTACTACTTCTGCTACTTCTTCGGCTGTTCCCGGTTTCACCACGTAGTCTGGAGGATTGGGGGGTAGAGCGCTGTCTATGCCTCTAGCGTAGGCATAAGTTATGAAATCTTCATCGGAAACGTACTCTGTACCCACGGCGTCTTGTAAAAGTTTCAAAACTTTACTCATAACACTACCTCACAACTGATTGTTTTGCCGAACACGATGTTGGGAATGGCGGTTCTAGCGTTTAATCAGGGGTATGCTTTTGAAACCTCGGCATATTTCTGTTACTGCTTTTTCGATGGGGATTCTTTCAATGGATGAGGCTCCCACGAATCCTTGGGCGATAGTCTTTTCGTATATGACTTTTGTGCTTTGGGGGTCGTAGAATGGTCCTCCGTGTATTAGGCAGATTACTTCGGGGTTCACCTTTCTTGCGGCTTCAAATATTTCCTGTGCCCTTTTGAGTAGGGTGTCTAAATCTTCCAGTGCAGTGAACCCTGCTATGCCTCCCATTGTCGGTCCCACATGGGCGCATATCACGTCTGCTCCGGCTTCAGCCATGTCTTTTGAGTCTGGTGCAGTGAAGACGTAAGCCATGGTAAACACATCCCAGTCGTGTAGGATTTTTATCATTTCCACCTCTCTGGACCACCCCCAGTGGGCGACGCCGTATCCAAAGGCCATGGACTCGTTGAATTTTCTGAGAGCCATCCCTCCCTCTATGAGGTTCTCGTAGAGTCCTGTGGTGGGAAAATTTATCACCCCGTTGAATCCCTTATTTAGGAAGCGTTTAAGTGAGGCTTCTTGGTCTAAGTAGAAGCAGTCGTTGGCTTCCACGCCTGCTATTATGGGCTTGTTTTTGACAACGTTCGCTATTTCGTCGTACATTTCAAGTGTTATGGGGTTTGAGTTTCCAATTATGGTTGTGGGTAGTCCCATTAGTCTTGTTTTTCCCGTGCTGTAAATGATTATTAGGTCTGCTTGACCGAGCTCGGCGCATTTTGCTATTATTCCGGCGCTGCATCCTGCTCCCAGAATGGGTCTATTTTCACTAATTTCTTTGTGGAGTCTTTCAAGTATTTCCTTTCTGGTTATTTTTACCACCATTTACTCATCTCCTTCCAGTGATTAACTCTTCAAAAGTTTCAACTACTTTGTCGGCAAACATGTCATCATTAATGTGGCAGTCAACCTCAACCACTTTAACCTTCTTTTCCACGTTCTTCTTCAACGCCTCAATGAATCCGCGATCCGCTTCGGGGTCGTGTAGAGGTGCACCCTTCTTGCTGGCTTCAGAGAAACCACGCAGAGGAATTATAATTGCTACGGGGCCCTTGGCTCTGTTCGCCCTCTCCGCAATGTTTTTGCCCACCTTTTCTAGTTCCTCTCTAGTGGTTCTAACCAGTACTACGCTAGGCCCATGCATAGTCCATGCGCGGCCTTTAAACTCGGAGGGCACATTGTCTATTCCTGTTCCCGGAAATATGTGCATATCCAGGCCGCCGGGTGCGATTATTTGGGGGAGTGCTTTCTCATTGGCACTTTCCAAGCGTACTCTCCTCACTTCGGGGGCGCCTATTAGCATTGCAATGTATTCTGGGGGATAGAGAACCATAGGGATGGTTTCAAAAGAGGTGACATCAATTACTGCGTCTATGCTTCCCTCTCTTATTAGCCGGTCTAGCATGGGTGTTTTTGCGTGGAAGGTTACAGCATTGTACCCCTTCTTCTCCAGGCGGGAAATGACTTTCTGAACGCAGGGGGTTGTGACTCCCAGAACGGTCATGCCCACAAGCGGTTTCTCTTCCGCCTTGGGGACCTCCTGTTCCACCATACCTATAATTGCTCCCGCCGCATTAGCGAGCGTTCTTTTAACTATTTTGTCGAGTCCCACTAAATCTACGGGTGTTTGCATTACTGTTATGTCCTCGTCCCCTATGGGTCTGGGATCTATGAATGTGGTTACCAATAGTTTTGGGACTCCTATGGGGAGTACTTTCATAGCTGCTGTCCCCAGTGCTGCGGCGGTGGTGCCTCCTAAACTCATTATGCCGTGCAGTTCGCCTTTGGAATACAGGTCTGCCACTATTTTTTTGACACCTTCTATCATTATTTTGGTGGCTTCGAATCTGTCGGCTCCCTTCTCAGCGGCTTCCACGAGTTCTTTAAGGCTTTTGCCGCCGGCTTCGGCGACCTTTTCTCTAGGAACATCTCCCCTAATTTGGGGTTTTCCCATAACTCCAGCATCCACAATTATTGTTTGGTGTCCCTTTTTCTCAATTATTTCCCTTAGATACTGGACCTCGTCTCCTCTAGTATCCAGAGTGGCTATAATCACAATTTTTTTAGGCATAACTATTTATCCCTCCAATTTAATACCCAAGACCTCCAACAATGTCTTTGGTTCATGTTCTAAATTTCCAGTCCCAAAAGAGAGAATGCTCTTCTATCCTTACCTAGAATACTTTAAGCGGGAATCATTGCTTTAATCATACCTCTCTTCCGGGGGATAAAATGCAAGTGCTGGATATGTATCTTTAAATATATCAATGCGCTTAATAGTTATTTAAATCTAATCTTGAAACCTTAAATATATGTTTGTTAGATGAAAAGAGCGCTCTAGAATGTTAAGCTCTGGAAAAGTGCTGTGAACTTGGAAGAGAGTAAATCGAAAAAATGTGTGTAGATGGTGGATAACTAAGTGGGTTGTAGTAATGGATTAGTGGTAAGGATTTGAGAGGTGGTTGGAATGCCTGTTTTCAAAAAGTTATTTGAGCCCATAAAAATTGGGAGAATGGAGCTAAAAAACAGGATTGTCATGCCGGCCATGTGCTCCAAGTTTGGCACAGAGCTGGGAGCTGTAAACCAGCGAATCATCGACTACTATGTTGAGAGGGCAAAGGGTGGAGTCGGCCTCATAATAATAGAGAATACATGCATTGAGTGGCCCAGGGGGAAGGCTGGAGCAAGCCCAATAAGAATAGACGACTGGAAGTACGTTAGCGGTCTACACGACTTAGCGGAGGCCGTACACTCCTACGACGCAAAAATTGCCACCCAACTACATCACACCGGAAGGCAGAACTCTACACTGTGCACTGAGGGAGTGGAACTCGTTGCCCCCTCACCCATACCATGCGCCGCAATGGGTGGCGAAATGCCCCGAGAACTATCAACCGAAGAGGTGGAACAATTGGTTGATAAGTATGTTCAGGGAGCTCATAGAACACTGTCTGCTGATTTCGACGCTGTGGAGCTTCACGGAGCTCACGGTTACCTCATAAGTCAATTTATGTCTCCCCTCACAAACAAGAGGCAGGATAAGTATGGTGGAGATTTCGAGGGACGCATGAGGTTCCCCCTCGAAATAATAGAGAGAATAAAGGCTATAGTGGGCCCCGATTTTCCAATAATATTTAGAATCAGCGGAGACGAGTACATAAAAGGCGGACTCACCATAGAAGACACCAAAAAAATCGCCAAGAGACTGGAGGAGGCTGGTGTACATTGCATCAGTGTCTCGGCAGGGATCTACGAATCAGAACCCTCCTGGTTTGCTAAAATCTATCCCCCTTCTGCCATGCCCAAGGGCTGCTATGTTCCCCTCGCTGAGGCAATAAAAAGCGTGGTTAAAATCCCAGTTATCGTGGTAGGCAGACTCAGCGACCCCATACTCGCCGAGAAAGTACTGCAGGAAGGTAAAGCTGACCTAATAGCTATGGGTAGAGGATTGCTTGCAGACCCCTATTTACCGCAAAAAATCGCTGAGAATAGATTGGAGGATATTAATCCCTGCATCTACTGCAACCAAGGTTGCTACGGAAACCTTTTCAAAATGTGGAGCATACAGTGCGACGTTAACCCCGCACTGGGACAAGAAAGAGAATTCCAGATACAACCCGCCAGCGAGGCAAAAAAAGTCATGGTGGTGGGTGGAGGACCCGCAGGCATGGAAGCAGCACGAGTTTTAGCCCTTCGAGGACACAAGGTCATCCTATATGAAAAGGAGGGAGAATTAGGAGGACAGATCAGGGCTGGCTCCGTAGCAAGCTTCAAAGAACCATTAGGAGACCTACTTAAATACTTCCGAACGCAGCTAAGCAAGCTAAACGTAAAAGTAGAGCTAAATGTGGATGTAAACCCTGAACTGGTAAGTAGAGTGAAGCCCGATGTATTGATTGTGGCTACGGGTGCAGTGCCTATTATTCCAGATGTGCCCGGTGTGGGTGGAAAAAATGTAGTTTTGGCAACCGATGTTTTGCTGGGGCGAAAATCTGTAGGTGAGCGTGTGGTTGTGATTGGTGGCGGCGAAGTTGGGGTGGAGGTTGCCATTCACCTTGCGGAGAAGGGGAAAAAGGTTTGCATAATTGAGAAGGGCTTCGCCCTCCTTCTAGAATTGAATACTGTTAGTCGCCTGTATCTTCTTTGGAGATTGGCTCAGCTGGGAGTAGAAACAATCATTATGGCCACGGTGAAGGAGATAAAGAAGGATTCTGTGGTTATAGATAGAGGGGGTAAAACCGAAGAGATTAAGGCGGACAACGTTGTGCTGGCTGTAGGCTTTAAGCCAAACAGGGAGCTCTTGGAGAAATTGAAGACCACAAACATACCCGTTTACGAGATAGGTGACTGCAAAAAAATAGGTAGGCTCAAGGGAGCAATCCACGGAGGATCAATCATTGCAAGAAGAATATAGAAACTTATCCAGTTCCCCTTAATTTTTTGGAGTGGGGCTTTTTTTCTGGTTGATGTTTCAAATGATTTTTGCTTCCTTATTGTTTCTTCTCCAAAAAGGTAATTAGTGTGGCCTAAATATAGTTTTCTCGAGAAATGGTTTGCAGTTAAGGGACGTTTTTGGGTGTTTTAAGAAATGGTTGAGATGACTTTTTATGGTGGAGTCGGAGAGGTGGGTGGCAACATGTTCCTACTTAGGGATAGAGATACCAGAGTCATTCTGGACTTTGGAATGAATTATGCTACGAGGAGAAACTTCTATTCCTGGCCGGCTCTGCAACCGAGGGATGAGAGGGGGTTGCTGGACTTCGGACTCATACCCAACCTTACTGGAGTATACCAATATGAGGAGTCCGAGCCCAGCATTGACGCTGTTTTCCTCACCCATTCCCATGGAGACCACAGTGGCTATGTCTCACTAATTAAAAGGAGTATTCCTGTTTATTGTGGTGAGACCACTTCCCTTATAATGAAGGCTCTGGACGCTACTGGTAGGAGAACCTTCGAGAAGGACTTGAGGGGAATTGAGTGGAGAACATTTCGCACCGGGGAACGTTTGGAAATCGATGGTGTGGTAATCCTTCCCGTACATGTGGACCACTCTGTTCCTGGGGCTTATGGCTTCATAATTCATACTTCTGAGGGGACAATTGTTTATACTGGGGATTTTAGGACTCATGGAACAAAGCCCATGTTGACCGAGGACTTTGTGCGAAGGGCGGCTGAGGAGAGCCCCGAAGCTGTTATTTGTGAGGGTACAAACATTATGCAGGCTAGGGTCTCAAGTGAGAAGGATGTGGAGGTGGAGTTGGACAGCGTGGTGGCCAGCACTCCCAAAATTGTTTTAGCCAGTTTCGGTCACAACGATATAGACCGTCTGAGAACCTTTTACAATGTGGCCAAAAAAAATGACCGCTACCTAGTGATTTCACTGAAGCAAGCCTACCTACTGAGGGAACTACAAAAAGACCAAAGATTAGATGTCCCCGACGTTACTGGAGACAGGTTCATAATACTAGACGAGGAGAAGAGAAAAAACAGGTGGGAGAGGGAAGAGATTCAGAAATATGGCAACACTAAAACCATTGCTGAGATTAGCAGAATTCAAGACAAAATAATTTACATTATGTCTCAGTTTGACCTAAACGACCTAGTAGAAATTAGGCCTGAGGCGGGTAGCGTTTACATCTACTCCTCTTCAGAACCCTTCACTGAAGAGGGAGAAATAGACTTTGAGCGGCTCAAAAATTGGCTGGCATGCTACGGGCTGCCACTCTACCAAATACACGCCTCGGGGCACGTAATGCCCCACCAGTTGGCAGAGGTAATCAGAAGAGTGAAGCCCAAAAAACTAGTTCCAGTACACACTGAATATCCTGAAACCTTCAAAAAATACTTTGGAAAAAATGTCAATGTGGAACTACCTACAAAGAACCAAACAATGAAGCTAATCTAAAAACAACCTCTGCAAATCCTCGTGGCAATAGGCTCACGGAATTTCTGCCAGAAAGTCCAGTATTTCTTGGACTGCTTCATCCATTTTTTCTCTCAAGAATCCATGGGGAGCGCCCTTAAACAGCCTCAACTCGGCTCCAGGAATAAGTTTAGCTACAATTCTAGAATTTTCTGCGGGTACAATTAAGTCCTTTTCCCCAGCCATAACAAGGGTTGGAGACCTAATATTGGGTAAACGGTCATAAGCATCAAAGTTAAAAACTGCCTCCGCCTGCCTCCTTTTACCGGTTATCGTGGTGGGATACTTCACGGACAGGGCTCCCTTCAATAGTTCATCCCGATGCTCCTTCACATAATTGGGAGAGTATACCAAGCTCCACCAAAGCTCCAACACTTCTTCCCTAGACATTTCTGGAGGTGGATTTGCCACAATGAACATTTTCCTTTGCACCTCATTTGAAACAGGCACACTCTTGGAGCCGCCACAGGTTGCCATGCAGAGAATCAAACCCCTAACCTTCTCAGGATAGTTAATAGCGAACTCCTGGGCAATCATTGCCCCCATGGAGGCTCCCAGTATGTGGGCTTTGGGAACATTTATGGCATCCATTAACCCAGCAAGATCGTCTGCCAACATTTTCATGGTGTAGGGGATGTCTGGCACACTGCTCCGCCCAGCTCCACGATTGTCAAATGTGATGACCCTGTAAAATTTTGAAAATTTTCCTATAAACTCGGGACTCCACATCTCTGAGCTGTAACCCCATCCCTGAATCAAAACCAGCGGAAACCCACTACCATGCGTTTCATAGTAAATCTCGATATCATTCACCTTTACCTTGGGCATCTTAAAATACACCCTTCACACCTACACGGTAGCTTTATTATAAAATTTTTTGAGCCACAAAAGCTAGGTGTTCTTAGTGGTATTCCTTTGAAAGAGTGAAGCGTAAAACTTAAAGTAAGATTCAGTCCAATGGTTTTCAGTAGGTTGTGGTTTTATGAGCGAGGATGTCTACGAGCTTTTGAGGCAGAAGATTAACCGTTGGCCTGTGAAGGCTCCAAAGAGTAAGGATATGCTGAAAATTTTGAAAATGATTTATACTCCCGAGGAAGCAGAGCTCCTCTGCTCTGTCTTCAACGCTCCCTACATTGATGCGAAGACCATTGAGCAGGTGGCAGGGGAGACAGGGAAGAGTGTAGACTATGTTAAGAATGTTTTTGAGAGGTTGGCTCGGAATGGTGCGCTTTTTGAATTTATCAGCAGGGACGGTAAAACCTACTACAGTATGTTGCCCTATGTTCCGGGAATTTTTGAGCTCCAGATGAATGATGGTGTAATAACCGATAGGAAAAGAGAGTACGCCAGGATACATGTGGCAATGTATCCCCATTGGGGGATGGAGCTGGGGGCTTCAAACTATCCTTTAATGAGGGTGATTCCTGTTGAGGAGAAAATCAGTATCCAAGCAGAGATTCTCCCCTTCGAGAAGGTAAGCAAATACATTGAAGAGGCGAGAAGCATAGCTGTTAATCCCTGCGCCTGTCGCCTCTCAGCCAACAACTGTGACAAACCCTTGGAGGTCTGCTTTAGTTTCGACCGATTCGCCGAATACCTGATAAAGTACCGCAATGGGAGAAGGGTGACCAAGGAGGAAGCCCTAGAAATACTCAAAAAAGCCGAAGACGCAGGTCTCGTACACACTGTAAGCAACCAGCAGGAGAAACCCAACTTTATCTGCAACTGCTGCAACGACTGCTGCATTCTACTGAGGGGCATAACACAACTCCACAATCCCCGCTCTGTGGCAAAATCCAACTTCATGCCTGAAATAAACCAGGAAAACTGTCGTCTATGTGAAACCTGCGTTAAGTGGTGCCCCCTCCAAGCAATTTATCACCACTATCCCCACAGTGAAAATCTGTCGGACGAAAGAATTATGATTTTGGAGGAGAGGTGCATAGGTTGCGGGATATGCGCCCACAAGTGTCCTCACGACGCCATAAAGCTGGTTAGGGTCAGGGAAGAAATTCCGGAGAAAACTGGAAGAGAAGCCATAATGAGAGTTGAAACTGAAAGAATACATTAAGCTCAGATAAAGAGGGCAATGGTGGGTAGTACTTGCATTCTTTTTGGGATGGTTACATAAGTTTTTCTAGATTTTCGATGAGGATTGTTAGTTTTTTCTGAATTTTTTCCTTATTTTTGATGTCGCTTGGGGTGATGGTGCCTTCATATTTTTTTAGTTGTAAGTCGTCTATTTCGCATTTGAGTTTGAGGAAGTTCCTTCTAATTTTTTCTATCTCTCGGGAAGCCTCTACTTTCTCTACTGGTTTGCGGGTCACTCTTGAGAGTAACAGGCAGGTATTGATATAGTATTCGCGTATTCTTTTGTACTTGTTTTTAATCCTAGTTTTTCTGACTTCAAATTCTTCTTCACTAATTTTCCCATTCTGGAACTTCGCCTCAATTGTATCTATCTCTGAATCCAAAATTTTAAGCTCTGCATAAAGCCTCGCCTTCTTTCTCCTTATGTTAGAAATCCTCTGCTTCTGAAGTTTAAAAGTGTTATTCATATTAATTACTGAAGAAATGATTTGGAAGAACGATTCTTCAAAAATTGACGTGTCGCCCACCCAGTTCACGAGATTATTCCAGTGGCGAATTTCAGCAACACGCAGAAAAGTTTGCAGTCTTCGCCTAATCCACTCCTCCTCCGCCTTGGTGTTACCACTGGTAATACAGGTAACAGTTAAAAAATCTCCATCCTCTTTTATGAAGGTACCAAACTCTGTTTCCAGCT
This sequence comes from Candidatus Jordarchaeia archaeon, assembly GCA_029856435.1. GTDB lineage: Archaea > Asgardarchaeota > Jordiarchaeia > Jordiarchaeales > Jordiarchaeaceae > Jordiarchaeum. The sequence continues at coordinate 12,439 of JAHQXB010000134.1, read as the reverse complement.
TTTTCAACTCGCCTTTACGCATTTCAACCATAAAATCCTTTACCGCAGAAATGAATCCCGAAACAATAATGGTATGCCGCTGCATTTCAACAAAATCAAAAGCCCAAAGGGTAACGCCACTAGGTAAATGGTCCACAATAATGTTCTCCAAACTAGCCAGAGCCTTAACGGGAATAACATAATTCCTCCAAAGAATAATCCCAGCAACTCCCACCCCAAACAAAGAAACAAGTAACAGTGGCAGAATAGAAGGCACAAGATCTTGGCCCTGTAATTTAGCAGCCAGTAGGGAAACCGCCAAGGCAGCAACGCCTATGATTAGGAGACTGGGCTTCATCTGCATTGGCCACCCACCGACCATTTTTCCAAATTCTTTTCAGCCAGCCTTAATTATATTCTAGCAACATTTCATATAAAAAAATATCTCAAAAATAAATAAAGTATATTGCGATATTCACAACAGAAAAAGAAAAAAATTGAATTAAAAACCATAACACTAAAGGGTAAACAAAAACCGACAATTTTCTAAACATAACCCCCCTCAAATTCACACCTATGCATTACCCACAATTATCGTGGGTAATTTTTTTCTCTCCATTTTTTTACCATATACGTGTATTTTTTGTAAACGCAAACAGGAAAATATGCGTATTTCGCATAAAATTAGAGGAAAACAATTACCCATAGCACTTATAGGCAATGCATAACAAATTCACACATTTTTAGGGGGGAAGTGACAATATAAATTTTTGATTTTTGAATTATGTAAAATTGTTCTCCCAAAAGCCAACTATAGAGCGGGATTTGGAAAAGGCTTACAAAGCCTCCCTTTAAAAGCAGTCCACAACAAAAATACATATCCTACATACCAAAAAATATGCATATCATAATCCCCCCTGCGAGTTTAACTTGGAAAAGATTTACAAACATACGTGTACACGTAGACATTATGCCAACTAAGACTTCAATAACACTTGAAGAGTATGAGCGGTTGAAGAGGGAGAAACTGGAGGCGAAAGCTTTAGCGACGTTATAATCAGACTTACTGAGGGGAAAAAGGGAAACTTGTTGGAGTTCGCTAGGGCCTGGAGAGACGCCCAAGAAGTTGAGAAGGTGATACTTGAGGGAAGAAAAGAGTTTGATAAAAACGCAAAGATACTGCCTTGAAACAACCTTCTTGGTAGACTTTTTGAGAGGAAAGGAGCCCTCAATCCAAAAATATAAAGAAATTAGAGAGCATCCGGTTCTGACCCAACGTTAACCTCACGTAACTTTAGATCTTCCTCCCCCCGGTTTCATGGGGAGACCGTTTCTCCAGGGGACCGATTGAAGCAGGCACATCTCCCTTGCTTTCGGTGGGAGGATGTTCCCAATTGTGGTCCTGCCCTCTTTTGGGCTTTTATGAGCCTTCCGCATTCTGGGCTGGAGTCGGCTGCACGACATGTTATGTGTGGTTGTTTTTGAGGAATGATGGGTTTAATGGTTTTTCTTTAACGTTAACTATTGGAAGTTTAAGTGGAAACTTTATTCTAATTAGAAGCAGTTTTAACGCCCCTCTGAACCACCTCAATTGTGGCTTGGGAAATCTTGAGTGGACTAAAACTGGCGGGGAGAGTAAGGGAATATAACGATGCTGTAAGGTTTCTTGAAAGAAAGTTTTGCCATTTACAGCTTCTTCCGCAAAGAATAGCAGCAAACATTGAATTTGAGTTTAAAAGAAAAAGGTAAACAAGTGAACCTTATAGACATACTAATTGCAACTGTTGTCATAGAAAACAACGCAAGGCTCGTCACCAGAGATGAGAGCTACAAAAATATTGAACAGTTTCAAGTTGGACTCTACTAAAAATGATTTGGCCCCCCTAATAGATATATTTCGAAAAAATAATTGCAAGGAAGCAAAGAGGAGCAAAAATTTACGGTAATCAAGTGCAAAAATTATATAAAAGGTTGGAGTGTGAGGTGAGGTTTCAGGCCTCCCATTTTTAGGTCATCCCAATCCTTCCCTATTATTTTGGGAAATAGGGATAACATTCAGAGGTAGTTGAATTTTAGCAGATTTTTGGAGGTTCAGGTGGGTTTCCCAGCATTTCCAGCATTATTTGTTGGAAGTTGTCGAAATGTCCCGGAAGAGTTTTTTGGACAAAGAATGCTTCAGCCGCTTTTAACTTTACTTTCTCTCCTATGGTGGAGGCCATGAAGCGTAAGAGTGTATCTGCGTGTTTGGATAAGGTTTTCAGGTCCTCCGAGGTAACCCGTGTGGGGTCAATATTGGGGGCAAATAGTCGGGCCAGGAGTGTGAGTGTGGCTTCAAATTTTAAGGCGGCTCTCACCTTTTTTTCCAGTGTTTGGGAGATGTCCACAAAGCAGTTTGGGGGGTGGCCCAGTAATCCCATAAACCATACTTCGGAGCAGGCGTAGGGTTCAACACCCTCCCTAATTTGTTCCGGGTACAGGAGGGGGAAGGCTGCAAAGGCCGCTGCTTCTGAGGCCATTCTTCCCACAACTAGGTGGTCGGGGTGCACTTCATAGGCTACCCAAGGGTCAAAGGTGACTACTCGGTCTGCTTTGTATTTTCTAACATAGTAGACGAGTTTTTCTCTTAGTTCTGGAGCGTTTATGAATCCCCCATCAGGGTAACCCAAAATGAGGGTTTCCTTCACTCCCAGTATCTCGTTGGCGGCTCTGAGCTCCTTTTCCCGCATTTTGGCAACCTCCTCCATTTTTAGGTCGGTTCTCAGTGTTCCCACGTTGCCGCTTGTGACACATATGGCGTAAATTTTGTGCTCCTGTTCCGCCCACTTGGCCAGTGTTCCGGAGCAGAAGAATGAGAGATCGTCGGGATGGGCAAAAATTGCCAATACATTCAAGGTTTTCGATGCCATTTAATCACCCTCTAACCGTTCCAAATCATATTAATGAATTATTCTTCACTGTTTACTAATAAAGTTTTAACCAAAAATGAATTTTCAGATTTACAATAGTCTTGCAAAATGTTTATTATATTCCTAGTGGGAATAGAATGCTAAGTCGTTGTTTTTCTATTAAAAACTGGAGAGAATGTGTAGTCGTAATTGATGAGGGAGACTAAAATTAATTGTTTCTAGGTGGTTTGATGAATGCGTTCAAAGAGTTGAAGAGCAACTTTTCGATTGGAATGTTTAAACTTTCGTTGAGACTGATGGGGTTACTGTTCAGAATAAGCCCCAAACTGCGTAAGGAGGTTTACAATAAAGAGACGGGGTTCATTTTCAACGCCAAGTACCAGTTCAAGACCCGCGACGGCAAAGTCAACATTTATGTGGTTTTTAAAGACGGCAAAATGAAGGTAAGTGACGGCGTGATTGATAATCCCAACATTACCATTTATTACAAGGATAAGGAAACCATGGCTAAAATCTGGAATAAGAGTCCTGAGGAATCCCTCAACTATCTCTTAACTAATGAGATGAATTATGTGGGGAACATGGCTTATCTCACCAAGTTCTCCTACATGACCACAGTTATTAAGGGAGCCAAAATAAAGGGCTATAAGGGTCCCGGAAACAGGCTGCTCTACCCCATAGGGGACATTGATAAGGAGAAAAGGAAACGCCTCCAAAACGAGATACTGGGCCGAAAGGTGGACAATGTAAAGTTTCTTGAAGACCCCTACCTGGGTAAGTATTCTATTGATGATTTTCCACGCCTAAAATACTTGAAGAACCGCCGCTACGCCCTTAAACCCGCAATTTGTGTGGAGAGAGCCAAACTTTTAACAGAGTATCATAGAGAGAACGGCTTCGAGGCTGACAAGAATGGAAAACCCATTGACCCCGAAATCCGCCAAGCAAAAGCACTATATCACATATTGACCAACCGCAAACCCATAATCCACGACCAATACCTGATTCCCGGCTCCACAACCACCAAGGAAGTGGGTGTACCCATCTACCCCGAACTGATAGGAACCGCCATCTGGCCAGAATTAAGGACAATATATAAGAGGGAACTCAACCCTAATGATATCTCCCCCCAGGATGCAGACATTCTAAACTTTGAAGTTTTCCCCTACTGGATGGATAGGAATGTGCGGGAATACTGCAGGCAAAAGTATGGAAACCCCATTTCTCAACAATTGGAAGAGCGGTTCGTCCTATACTTCATGATGAAAAACAACGCCATATCCCACACTGTTCCCGGACTCCCAAAGGTACTAACTCTGGGATTTGAAAAAATAAGGGAAGAAGCGATTCAAAGAGAGAAACAGGCCAAATCTCCAGATAAGAAAAACTTCTACAAGGCTGTACAAATAGTGATCGATGGAGTTTTAAATCACGCCGAAAATCTAAGCAAGGAAGCTCTAAGAATCGCGGAAACCCTAGACCCCAACGACCCCCAACAGGCCAAAAGAATAGAGGAACTGAAGGAAATTTCCAGAATTTGCGCCAAGGTGCCGGCAAAACCTGCAGAAACTATGCATGAGGCACTAACTTCCCTCTGGATTACTTGGACCTGTATTCACTCTGAAAACGCTAACTCCGCCATGTCCATTGGAAGACTGGACCAGATGCTCCAACCCTACTTTGAAAAGGAGATGTCCCAAGCAAAAACAGACAAAGAGAGAGAAGAAATAGTAAAAAGAACCATAGAGCTTGTGGGACACTTCTTCCTCAGGATTAACGACCACGACCCACTAGTACCCAGTGTGGGAAACAAACTTTTTGGCGGCAGTTCCTCAGACGACACTGTAACCGTGGGAGGAGTAGACAGAGAGGGAAAAAATGCGGTAAACGACATGACCTACATTATTCTCAAAGTGGCTGAAATGTTATGCTTCCAAGATCCCAACATGAATGCCCGATACTACACCGGAGTAAACTCCAAGGAGTATTTGAGACGCTTATGTGAAGTCAACATTAACATGGTCGCCTCCCCCTCCATCCACAACGATAAGGCAATGATTGAAGCCCTGGTCCACCAGGGAATCCCCATCGAAGACGCAAGAGACTGGGCTGCTACAGGCTGCGTGGAGCCCACAATAGTAGGAAAACACTTCGGCCACACCAACTGCATGCTCCTAAACCTTGTCGCCCCCCTAGAAATGGCCCTCAACAATGGAGTACACCCAGTAATGGGAGAAAAAATAGGGCCGGAAACTGGAGATGTTAGAAACTCATTTGATACCTATGAAGACTTCCTCAACGCCTACAAAACACAGTTAAAATACCTAGCCGAAAAATCGATTGAAATAAACAATTACCTAGGATACGCACACCAGTACGTACATCCTACTCCTCTGCTCTCATCACTATTTGAGGGCTGCTTGGAGAAGGGCACAGACGTGGTTAATGGGGGAGCCGTATACAACACTTCCGGAGTGGCATTGGTTTCACTGACCGACGTGGTGGACAGTCTCCTAGTCATAAGGGACTTAATCTATAAAAAGAAGGTTCTAGATTGGCCAACCCTAATGAACGCCTTGGAAAACAATTTTGAGAATGGAACAGAGGAAGTCCTACGCAAAATCCAGAAGGTTCCCAAGTTCGGCTCAGATGAGCCAGGAACCAATGAGGTAGCCCAAGACCTAATAGATTACTGCTTTGACATATACAACCCGGCTAAAAATTATCGTGGAGGAAACTACCTCGTAGGATACTGGTCCATAAGTTACCATGTGGGTTTCGGCATGCTCTCTGGAGCACTACCCTCAGGAAGAAAGAAGGGGAAAGCCTTCACCCCCGGACTCACCCCAGCACCAGGCCCCTCAGACCAGTTGCTCCAAAACATCCGCTCAATAGCAAGTATGAACTATCTGAAAATGCCCAACAACGCCTCCTACAATGTGAAGCTTGTGCCACACCCCGGAGATTCACACAAGAAAACACTCGACTTGTACACAAGCTATGTTCAGAGCTTCTTTGACCTGGGAGGAATGCAGTGGCAATTCAATGTAATAACCTCAGACACACTGAGGGACGCCATGAAAAACCCTGACGATTACCGCTGGCTTCTGGTACGAGTATCGGGATACAATGCCTACTTTGTAAAATTGAACAAGAATATGCAGCAAGAAATAATTGAGAGGACAGAGTTCTGCGCAAGATAAAAAAACCTTTTTTCCCTAACTTTTTTATAGTTGATAAGAGATGACGAAGAGAACATTAATAGTGGACATCAAAAGAAACGCGTTGGACGACGGCCCAGGAATACGCACCCTTATCTTCTTTAAAGGATGCCCCCTATCCTGTGTCTGGTGCCAAAATCCGGAAACCAAGAGTCCAAATCAGGAAATCGCCTTCTACCGGGAAAACTGCGCAGAGTGTGGAAGATGCTTGGAAGCTTGCCAGAATAAGGCCATAGACTTCTCATATCGGTACCGCATTGATCGCAGTTTATGTACTCTCTGCGGTGAGTGCATAAAGGTATGTCCCAACGAGGCGCTCAAATTTGTGGGCAGAGAATACCAGATAAGAGAACTGGTGGACATCATATTAAAAGACAAAATTTTCTTTCAGAACTCTGGAGGTGGAGTCACCCTATCCGGCGGAGAACCCCTCTACCACATGGAATATGTGAACCAATTATTGAGGGAACTCAAAAAAGAAAACATCCACATCTGCATAGAAACCAGTGGATACTATAACCGCGAAAAATTCAACGAATTAATATTACCCTACGTGGACCTCATCTATTTTGATTTAAAAATATTTGATCCAAACCTACATTTAAAATACTGTAAGGCAAGAAATGAAAAAATTTTCAGCAATTTCGAAAGTTTGATAAAGAATCAGAAATTAGAGGTTCTGCCCAGAATCCCACTAATTCCCGAGATTACCGCCACAGAAGAAAATCTAACCAGATTAGCCCACTATCTGAAATCTTTAAACATAAAAAAAATCGGCTTATTACCTTATAATCCGCTGTGGCTTTCTAAAACTGAAAAAATCGGAGTTGAATCAGAATACCACCGCTCAGAATGGCTAAATAACCAAGAAAAAGAAAAAATAAAAACAATCTTCTCTGGTTTTGAATATGAAAACTTTTAACAATCTCGCTTGATAAAATCGATGCAAATGTGCCTTTAATAATATACGATAATGAGCCCAGAAAGCACTCAAAAAAGATTCGTGGCAATCTTTACAAGTCGCAGCGACAAGAAAGCCTACGGCTTTAACCGCGGGATGAATTGTCAATAAGTTTAAACGCCGGCGCCGTCGGAGCCTAAAAAATATTAGCTAGCCTCCATGGAGGCGAGGCTAACGGGCTGGTGGCACAGCCCCTGCTAAGGTGGAGTGGAGTGAGGTGGAAGCCTAAAAAGGGCAATGAACACAGAGCCGATGAAAAACCTTAGAAGCAGGAATCTCCCGGCTTCAGCCGTGAAGAGTGTCAAGGGAAGAGACACCACAATACTAGAAGAGGATAAAGCCATTCGCCAAACAGGTGATACACGGAAAAAACAAAGTTGCCCTAAAGGTTTCAAGACGCCACTGGCTAATACTCAAATTCACACCAAAATAGTATGATCATAAAAATTCCAAACTATGAACCAAAAAGTTGTCGCGAATAAATACTTCCAGACAACCGACACGCCCAGAAACTTGCATGTGCATTTTCGTCAACAATTGTGTAAAGGGAAGGGGTGCCAGAAATGTGATTTTCAAATATCTGTCAAGCTCACCTATATGGTTAAGTTTTTGCTTATTTCTACTATAAATCTATGGTTAGGGTTTTTGTTTGGGGTTTCAGGAGTAGGGCTTTGAACTGGTTGAGTATTTCCCTGCCTACCAGTACTTCTCCAGTTAGGCATTCGGGTTCGACTGGTACGTAGACTCTCACTTCACCTATGCTAAAGTAATCTCTCCCATACTGGAGGAAGGCTTGAGCGGTGAATACTTCAAACTCTGTTCGTCCATATAGCGGATTCTCAAATTCTAGTACTAGGAGAGGTTGAGTATCTTTAAAGAGTCTTGTAACCTCTATGTTTGGATAAACGCCTCCGTCAAAACCGGTATCAACTATTGCCGGGCCTCTAGCTCTGCGTCTTCCCACTTTAAGGGCGAGGTTAACGATTGGCACATCCGGTATCATATCGCCATGAGCTGTGTATCCTCCCTCAGAAAAACTGTATGCTACTTTCACTCCTCTGTATCCTCCACTACCCATCTCCCAATTCTCCTACTAGGATATCTGGGACTCCTAAGCTTCAGATATCCAGATGCCTGTAGCTTCCAGAGAACCGTTGGATACCTATGAACCTCTTCCTCCGGCCTCAACGCCTTTTCAAGAATTCTTGTGACGAACTCGCTTCTACTCATCTTATTTTCCTCCGCAGCCTTATCTACCATTTTCAAGAGTTCTTCAGGCAGACTTAAACTCACCTTCACAGAGGGCAAAAATACCACCTAGTATTACTTTATCCTACCAAAAATTATAAGCCTTACCACCAAAAAATCAAAAACTCATTTTACACCCCACACTCCGCATCCTCCACGGATTTTTGGTATTTTTTCGTCGCCCAATAGCTTCCCCTTTCTCCTTCTTCACAGATTCGAAGCTTCCCCAAAATTTATGCAGAGAAGACTCCCTGTGCCGTAAAAAGGACACATACTCAAAGAATAAAACCTAAATATGGAGTTTGATATCCTCATAACTGTTAAAAATGGATGGCTTGAGGAGAAACTTATGATTGTACACGATATTGTGATTGTAGGTGGTGGCTTAGCTGGACTCCGAGCTGCTCTGGAAGCCAGTGAGTATGCGGATGTGGCGGTTGTGTCCAAGGTTCATCCCTTAAGGTCTCACACCTGTGTGGCCACTGGTGCCTTACACTTTCCACCGGCTCCCAATGAACCCAAGGAAATGTATCTGCAGGAAACAATTAAGGGTAGTGACTATATGGCGGATCAGGATGCTGTGGAGGTGCTGGCGGATGGGGCGGAAGTCGAGGTACCTTGGCTGGAATCTTGGGGAGTGATTTACTCTAGGGGTCGAGACGGAGAATTGCTCAGGGCGAGCCCTGGAGGTATGAGTACCAAAACGGGGATAATTGTTTCGTCCCAGTGGGCAAGGGAACTTGTGATGGCCTTGCAGGAGCAGCTTTGGAGAAGGGGGGTCACGTTTTACAATGAGTGGTTTGTCACATCTCTCCTTGTGGAGGACAACTTGTGTAGGGGCGTAACTGCAATTGAGATGAAAAGCGGAGAATTTCACACCATAAGGTCTAAGGCTGTTATTCTGGCCACTGGGGGATTTGGTTGGGTGTATGCTCGAACTACCAATTCTAGTGTGTGTACTGGGGATGGAGCGGCAATGGCTTATCGGGCGGGTGCTCCACTTAAAGACCCGGAGTTTGTGCAGTTTCACCCCACAACCCTCTATCCGCGGGGGACACTGATATCTGAGACTGCTCGGGTAATTGGAGGCACACTAATCAACAGTGAGGGGGAGAGGTTTATGAGGAGGTATGCCCCAAACTTTATGGAGCTGGCACCTAGAGATGTAGTTTCTCAGGCTATGCAAACGGAGATAAATGAGGGGCGAGGAATAGGAGGAAAATACATTGGGCTGGACCTAACCCACATAAAAATAGAGGAGCTGGAGCAGATTCTTGAAGTCACAAACATACCCTTAAGCTTCTTTAGGAGGAGGCTGGCTGAATTCGCAGAGCTTGCAAGTGTTTTTGCAAAAGTGGACATAAAGGAAGACGTTATTCCCGTGGTGCCCGGCCAACACTTTTGGATGGGGGGTGTGAAAACCAATTCTTGGACTGAGACCCCCATTAAGGGCCTTTTTGCCGCTGGAGAGGTGGCTTGTGTGAGTGTTCATGGTGCAAATAGGGAAGGAGCCAACGCTCTCACCGAGTGTGTGGTTTTCGGAAAGAGGGCGGGGCAGAGGGCCTGCGAATACATCAAAAATGAGGAACTTCGCCCGGTTCCCAAAGAAAAAATAAGGAAGGAGGAGGAACGATTATACCAATTTTTCAGTGAAAGGGGAGAGCATAGCGTTCCCAAGTTGAGAGACGAGCTTAGACAAACCATGTGGGAGAAGGTGGGACTATTCCGCAACGAGCAAGGATTAACTGAGGCTCTAAAGAAAATTCGGGAACTCAAGGAGAAATACACCAAAATAAGAGTTGAAGATAGGAGCACTGTTTACAATAATGCGTTTATCCAAGCTCTAGAACTGGGAAACATGCTGGACCTAGCGGAAGCCACCACTCTGGCGGCATTAATGAGGCGGGAAAGCCGAGGAGCGCACTACAGAACTGACTATCCCAACCGGGACTACGACAACTGGACAAAACACATAATAGTATACTACCATCCCGAAGTGCCCATATTAACCTATGAGAACGTGGTAATAACCGTGTTTAAACCCGAGAAGAGGACTTATTGAGGGGTGATTTTGTGAAGGTCAAGCTAACAGTTTTCAGATTTAATCCTGAAACAGACGCCAAACCACACCACCAAAACTTTAATTTGGATGTCACAGAAGACACCACGGTTCTAGAAGCCCTCCTATACATCAAAGAGAACTTGGATGAATCCTTAACATTCCGTTCATCCTGCAGAATGGGTCAATGTGGCTCCTGCGCTGTGCGGATAAACAAGAGAGCAGGGTTAGCCTGCAAAACATTCGTGAAGGATGTACTAGTAGATGGTTCACTCCTAGTGGAGCCACTAGACCACCTAGAAGTTATAAGGGACCTTGTGGTGAATATGGATCCCTTCTTCCAGAGTATAAGAGCCGTGCGACCCTGGCGAATAACCGATCTCACGACGGGAGAATTCAGAGGGATACCTAAAATTCCTCCCCAAGACTTGGAACAGATGATAGAGAACAAACAGTGCATACTCTGCGCCGCCTGTTACTCAGACTGCAACGTAATAGACGTGGACCGCACCTTCCTGGGACCAGCAGCACTGGTTGAAATATGCAGATTCATATGCGACCCCCTCGACGCCAGCGAGGGAAGGCTTAGAGAAGCTGTGGATCAAGGCCTTTTCAAATGTCCAGTGGATCAAGAGTGTGAAGTCGCATGTCCCCGAAAAATAGACATAAGAAGAAGTGTTGTGGAATACTTGCGGTACCGGAGTGTTGTGGAGGGCGTGGGACCCTTGCCTCAACACAGAGCAATAGTCCAATCTGTACTGGAGACCGGAGGATCGGTGCCCGTAATCGATACTCCCGCTCTGAACTTGTTTCCAGAATACATCAAAAATTTTGAGGGCGAACCCCAGGACGAAATCTTACTATTTACCGGCTGCATAATAAACCGTAGACAGCAACCAGTAGCAAAGGCAATAATAGATATATTCCAGAATAATCGCGTAGCCGTGCATCTTCCAAAAGGGCAGACCTGCTGCGGCTCCCCATTTATGAGAACTGGTCAGAGAGATGCTATGAAGCCCTTCGTAACCAAGAACTTCACCATATTCAACGAGTATGCGGAGAAGGGCATTAGAAAGGTGCTAACAAGCTGTTCCGGATGTAACTCCACATTTAGAAAAGACTACCCCAAACTTGCCAAGGAGTATGGTATCCCCATCAACTTCGAAATATACGACGTGGGTGAATACATGGAGAGGAAAATAAAGTTGAACACCCAAGACCTCAAACCCATAAAAGTAAAGCTCATGTACCATTATCCCTGCCACATTATGGCCAGCGGACTGGAAGAAGAAATATACTTGAACCTGATTCAAAAAATTCCAGGCGTAGAGCTGGTAAGGGTTCCCAAATCCGGCTGGTGTTGCGGAGGAGGAGGCGGAGTTAGATCAGCCTTTCCCGAACTCGCGGACCGACTAGCCTCCAGAAGAATAGAAATAGCTCAGGAGTTCGGAGTAAGTGGATTGGTAACAAACTGCCCATTCTGCATGCTACAATTCAAGAGGGTTCTTGAACAAAAAGAGAAAAAGGGAGAAACAGTTGGATTCAACCTATACGACTTTTACCAACTTTTCGCAGATGCCTACAATCCCTCCAAAAGTGGAAACAAAAACGCTTTGAGTTTCGAGGACAGTTAACCAAACAAACCCACTTCCAATGTGAAGGCTACATTTTTTATTGGTAAAAATAGAGGTATGTACGTTGCTATGAAAAATCTTTAGGTTTTCATTCTTTATCTAAAAAGCGTAAGCGTATGAGGGTTTACCATGAAAAATTTTTTCATTCTTTATCTAAGATGCGAAGCTTACGTAGGTTTACCATGAAAAAGCTTTAGGTTTTCATCCTTTGTCTAAAGCGCTTTGGTGTATGGGTGTTTGGCTGTCGTGTTTGAATAACGATATTGGGGCTCTAAAACCCGAAGGAAGGCTTATTTGGACTTCGAATGCTTCCCACAATGGAAAAGAAGCCAAAATAGCCCTCCCTTTCGGGGAAAGGAAACATATAACACCAGGTCGGCTCCCAGGAGCTAAATACATACAAATAGAGCTATTCTTCTTGCCTCAAACAA